>JAUVOB010000138.1 GCA_030599405.1 Chloroflexota bacterium
ATCACCGAAGAGAACTTCCATGTGGATTTCACCAGTGTTTTTGAACATTGCCTGGAGGATAACTCTCCCGAGGTTAGGAAAGCGTCACTTGATGGACTTTGGGATAGCGACAAAGTGACCTTGATCAGACGAATAATTGACCTCATGGAAAGTGATCCAGACAATGAGGTCCGTGCATTGGCGGCTGCGACCCTCGGTCACTATGTTCTGCTCGGTGAATGGCGGCAGATACCTGCAGGCGCTGTTGAGCCGATAATTGAGTCTCTTCTCAAACAGATAGACGAGGAGCAAACCGTAGATACTATCAAACACGCAGCACTCGAATCGGTGGCTGCTTCGGGGCATCCGCGGATCGAATCTCTTATCCATGATGCCTATGATAGCGCGGAGCTAGAAGCCCAAAAAAGCGCCCTATTCGCCATGGGGCGAAGCGCCGAGTCACGTTGGATTAATATCGTAATCGATGAGATGTCGAGCCCGATAGTTGAGATGAGACTGGAGGCAGCTCGAGCAGCTGGAGAGATCGGCGAAAAAACGGCCGTTCCCGAAGTCATCGAATTAACATCGGACGAAGATTTGGAAGTTAGGCTCGTCGCTGTCGGCGCGTTAGGTAGGCTACGTGGGGATATTCCTCGTCGATTTCTAGAAGATATAATCGCAGATCCTGACAGGAAGGAACTTCACGAAGTCGCTTCCGAAGCTCTTGAGGAGGTCGACTGGCTAGGTGGTGCTATTGATTTGTAACTCAGTGACTTGTAGGGATAATACTACGTCGAAGTATTACTCTAGCATCAGGCGACAAATCTGTGGGCGACTTCATCGAAGTATTTGCATACAATATTGTTCCCATTTTCCTGGTCGCCGCCATGGGGTATGGACTCCGTGCCGGTCTTCATATAGATAAGAAACCACTTTCCAGCGTTTCATTTTACGCCCTGTCCCCTGCATTAGTCTTCACAGCCCTGGTTAAATCCGGGCTGCCGGGTGAGGAGCTAATCCAACTTTCTGTATTTACCGTAATCGTTACCCTCTTGATGGGGTTAGTCGGGCTAATCATGGGCCGGCTGCTCAAGTTGCCCAGAGTGGAGCTTGTGGCACTCGTTTTAGTCCTGATGTTTGTCAATGGGGGAAATTACGGATTGACTCTTAATGAGCTTCGTTTTGGCAGCGACGGATTAGCTAGAGCGACGGTTTATTTCGTGGTCAGCACGATGATTCTTTTTACGCTTGGAATATTCATCGCATCGATGGGTAAGGCGAGCTGGAAGGAGTCGCTCCTCCGTCTGGTTCGCTTACCGGCATTCTATGCTGTTGTCTTGGGAATTATTGTGTACAGCCTGGATATCTCGATTCCAACGCCAATCATGCGAGGTGTTGAGATCGCCAGTGCGGGGGCAATTCCAACAATGTTGCTGGTTCTCGGCATGCAGATTGCCGACCTGAAGAGCCTGGAAAGAGTTCAGCTAGCGTTGCCAGCGTCCCTTGTCAGATTGCTCGTTGCCCCAGTCATTGCTGTTCTAATCGCAGGTCTTCTGAACCTAACTGGCTTGGCGAGATCGACGTCGATAATCGAGGCCAGCATGCCGACGGCCGTTCTCACGACGATCATAGCGACTGAGTTCGATATTCGCCCCGGACTGGTCACTACCACGGTTGTTTTGTCGACTTTATTGAGCGCCTTCACGTTGCCGGCCGTCATCTCCTTACTAGCCCTGTAATTGCCACCAATGATAGCACGAGCCGCAAAGAGTATGCCCAAAGGAATAACAGCCTGTGACTGACGATAATGACGGGAGAACCTTCGACGAGCAATATGCTCAGGGTACACAATTGCTTCATAGTAATGAAGCGAAGCAGGCGGTGAAGCTCCTGGAAAAGGCGCATAAACTTAGACCGGACCATGTTGACGCGGCGATCAATCTGGGCGGAGCGTATATACTTTCTGGGCGCTTTAAATCGGCGGTTGAGGTTCTCGAAGTAGCTGTGGGAGTCGATTCCAAGAACCCTATAGCCTGGACGAACCTGGGGGCAGCATACCTCGGAAATCCGGCATTAGCCAGAGACGACGAGCAACTAAATGCAGTAGCGGCTTTCAAGAGAGCTCTGGAAGTTCGACCTGAATCTCCCAGCGTTGCCTATAATATCGGGTTGATCTATCGAGACCGGAAGGAATGGAAAGAGGCAGAATATTGGTTTCGCGAAGCCATCAAGACCAATCCCAATGACCGGGACGCGAGAAGTCTACTTGAGAAGATGATCGCTATTCGGCTGGAGAGTGAATAGAACAGCCGGCGTCAACGGAATGAAGCGGTCAGTGACAGATCTTTTCTCTGCATATCAGGTACCTGTGCATCTACGGAAGGGTATCCGACTGTATGCAACATAGAGGGACGTTCGTTCGAGGGGTGATCCAGGAGCTTGTTTAGAAACTTCATGGGACTGGGCGTGTGGGTTATTGTAGCGAGTCCGGCGTGATGTTGGTCAACCCGATGCACTCCTAATGTGCTAGAATTGCCGGCATGGAAAAAGTACTCACGATAGTTGGAGGCGGTCTTGCGGGATCTGAGGCTGCCTGGCAAGCGGCCGAAGCCGGCGTTCAAGTTAAGTTATATGAGATGCGCCCCGGACATTCTACCCCGGCTCACGTCTCCGGTCATCTGGCCGAGCTCGTCTGCAGCAACTCTCTGGGATCGACTATCACGACCAAAGCTCCCGGATTACTGAAGGCTGAGCTGCGTGGTCTGGGCTCGCTAATTCTGGCATGCGCAGAAAGGACGGCCGTACCTGCCGGTTACTCCCTCGCTGTGGACAGGGAAAGCTTCGCAAACGCTGTGACAGAAATGATAGAGAATCATCCTTCTATTGAGCTGATTAGAGAGGAAGTAACGTCTATACCAGATGTGACATGCATAATCGCAACAGGTCCACTAACGTCGAACTCCTTAACTGAGAGTATTGCCTCCCTCAGTGGGCGAGAGTATCTGTATTTTTACGATGCGCTTTCGCCGATTATCACCTACGATACCATTAATATGGACTTCGCTTACAGAGCATCGAGGCACGACAAGGGCGACCAGGAGGAAGGGGACTACATCAATTGCCCGATGAATGAGGAAGTATATCGGGCCTTCTATAAAGAGCTCATGTCGGCTAAACAAATCACTTTGCGGGGGTTCGAACGCGAAGACGCAAGTTTCTTCGAGGGCTGTCTACCGGTCGAGGAGATTGCCAGACGCGGGTTTGACTCCCTCCGCTTCGGTCCAATGAGACCCATCGGCCTGACAGATCCGCGCACTGGAAAACGGCCTTACGCGGTCCTCCAGTTACGGCAGGACAATCTTGCCGGAACCCTATTTAATATCGTTGGATTCCAAACAAACCTGAAGTGGGGCGAGCAGAGGCGAGTGCTCCGGATGATCCCTGGTTTGGAGAAAGCTGAGTTCATGCGCTATGGCATGATGCATCGGAATACCTATATTAATTCGCCAGAATTGCTCCAGCCCACAATGCAATATCGTGGGCGTGCCGACCTTCTCTTTGCCGGTCAGATTGTAGGTGCCGAGGGATACGTTGGTAATGCGGCTACAGGACTCGTTGCTGGCATTAATGCAGCTAGGATCCTGCTAGACGACCATCCTGTCATATTTCCCACCAAGACGATGATAGGATCGCTTTGCCATTACGTTACCCATGCAGACGCGAAGTCATTCCAGCCGATGAAACCTAATTTTGGACTATTGCCGATGCCGGAAGAACGCATGCCGAAACCCGATCGATACCGATACTACCGCGATCGATCACTAAAACAACTCAGAAGGTTCTGTCGTGACAGGCGACTGGTGTATGACCGGGATAAGGCTGAAGCTGAGTTGTAAATGAGACAATGAGGCTCTTTGCGTTAAGTGGTGCTAGAAACCATTGGCGATCTACCATAGATAGAGGACGTTCACCCATATATGAGGTTATTGATAACGATTATCGGCTTATTGGCTATCGTGTTTACCGCGTGTTCAAATTCCGCTCCGACAATCGAAACAACGTTGATTCCAACAGCAACTGCTTCCGCCATTTCGACGGCTACCGGCACACCTACTCTGACGATAATGCCAACGCCAACAGTGACGGCGTCACCAACGGCGACGTGGACGCCAACGGCAACGTGGACGCCAACGGCAACGTGGACGCCAACAATTCCTAAGCCGGTTCTCTTTGACGGAATTTCAGCTTATGAGATCCTTCTAATACAGATGGAATTTGGACCGCGTTGGCCCGGAAGCCCTGGACATGCATTGGTTGGCGATTATATTATTGACGAGCTAGGGCGACAGGGTTGGGAAGTGGAAGAGCAAGGATTCGACTACATGGGACTACAAGGCCGCAATATCATCGGTCGCAACAACGTCGGAGCTGGCCCTGTGATTATCCTTGGTGCTCACTACGATACCCGAAAAATCGCGGATCAAACGGCGGGATCAACGGAACCGGTGCCGGGAGCTGTTGACGGGGCAAGCGGTGTGGCGGTTTTATTGGAGCTGGCTAGGACCATAGACCTCATCGAAGTCGACCACGAGATTTGGTTGGCATTCTTCGATGTCGAAGATCAAGGCAACGGTGGCATGCTTGGCTTCGATTACATTATCGGCTCGACCTACATGGCTAGGACTCTTGAAGTAATGCCTCAGGCTATGGTTCTTGTCGATATGATCGGCGACGCGGATCAGCAGTTATACTATGAGGGGAACTCAGCTCAGATGCTACGCCACAATCTTTGGCGGATAGCGTCGGATCTCGGGTACGGCGACTACTTCATTCCTGAGCATCGTCACACGATGCTAGACGATCATTTACCATTTGTGAATATGGGTATACCGGCCGTTGACATCATTGATTTCGATTACCCATACTGGCATACGGTCGAAGACACAGCCGATAAAGCGAGTCCGGACAGCCTGGAGAGGGTCGGCCGTACTCTCGAGGAGTGGCTCGAAAACAGACTGCCGAGTTAGGGCGCGAGGTGCCTGAGTCTAGGATGCCTGAGTCTAGGATGCCTGAGTCTAAGAAGCCTGAGTCTAACAAGCCTTAGGCGAGGAGAAGGTTTAATGTCAGAGATAACAATGATTAGCGAGGTATCAGAAGTTGTCGTATATCCGGATCGAGCGCGTCTGACCGCAACCGCAGAAACGGATCTCGAGGTTGGTAATCATCGGATCGTTATCGACCAACTTCCCATGTTGAGTGCACCCGAATCAATGCGCGTAAGCGGACAGGGTATCGCGCGGGTACAAATAGCATCGGTTGATGTAAGGCGGTCATTTTACGAGCGTACACCGGTTGCCATGGTCCGCGAGATCGAAGACCAGATTCTAGAGTTGAGTGATGA
>JAUVOB010000023.1 GCA_030599405.1 Chloroflexota bacterium
GTCAAATCGACCAGGGCGCATAAGGGCCGGATCAAGGATATCTGGACGATTTGTCGCAGCCAGAATGATGATATGCGTGTCGGTGTCAAATCCGTCCATTTCAACGAGAATCTGGTTCAATGTCTGTTCGCGTTCGTCGTGAGATCCGCCGAGTCCCGCTCCACGCTGCCTGCCTACGGCATCGATCTCGTCGATAAAGATAATACAGGGGCTATGTTTCTTTGCCTGTTCAAATAAATCCCTAACCCTGCTTGCTCCTACACCGACGAACATTTCAACGAATTCTGAGCCAGCAATGTTAAAGAACGGCACACCCGCTTCCCCCGAAACGGCTTTGGCCATTAAGGTTTTGCCGGTTCCCGGACTGCCTACCAGCAAGACACCCTTAGGAATGCGCGCCCCAAAACCAATGAATTTATCGGGCTCTCGCAAGAATTCGACGATCTCTTGAAGTTCTTCCTTGGATTCGTCGCAACCGGCAATATCATCAAAACTGACCGTTGGATGATCTCCCGTAAACATCCTTGCTTTGCTCTTGCCAAAGGATAGAGCCTGGTTGTTCGAACCCTGCGCCTGGCGGAGGATGATATAGATAAAACCAATGATCAAGAGAGCCGGCAAGAATATTCCCAGTAAACTGAGCCAGCTGCCCCACCGGCTCGGTCGTTCGTATTTTATGGTTGCATTGTTATTGCTGAGATTCCCCTCTGATATGCCATAGGTCGCTAGGAGCTCCTCTAAAGAGGTTACATCACTAATCTGGGAACGGGCAGCTGGTCTGTTTTCGTTCTTGTAAGTAACAGTAACCTCACGACCATCGTTCGCTACTTCGAGCTCAGCTACCTCGCCATCTTTAATTTGTTGTGCCAATGTGCTAATGGCCAGTTCTTCCTCATCTGGGCCGCTAGAGCTATAGCTCCACAATATCGCTATTATGGCCACAGAGATTAGAATGTAGACGAACCATCTTGTGATTCTTGTTGAATTCACCCCGCGGTCTCCGAGAACGCAAAGCGTTCTATTACCATACTACGAAGCGATCGACGTTTCTCGCCGCTTAGTTTCTTACACCAGATTGACATATACAGTATAGCAGAAAGGGGGGGTAGTGGCTAAAGAGGTGAAGCTGTTAGGAGTGGGCAGAAAACATCTCACATCCAGCCTTAACCTGTATACAGCTGGAAAACTAGATACCAAAGCGGGATCAAACCGAGGAGACTGACCAGCGCTATAATTGCCAGGATTACGGCCGTCCGGTCCATGCCAGGTCCTTCCTCAGGTACAGGCAGATACAGATCAGCAGCCACATCTTGTTCTCTGCCAACCACCAAGGGAGTACCGGCCTTCTTTTCACTGTTGGCGACTATTCGAGTAGGTTCCGTATCCTGCCTCTCAATGATATGGGCCGCGGTCACCATCTCCTCTACCTCGAGGATGCTTGGATCAATCGCTTCTATAGGTCCGGTTTCTTCAACGCTGCTAAGCCGATAACTGCTCAGTACACGTCCAAGTTGCTCCGCGGTCCTATAGCGACCAGCGGGTTCCTTCGATAATACTTTGTTCACTATCTGGTCAAGCTGATCCGGAATACGAGGATTTAATTCAGAGACGTGGGGTGGTGCATCCCTTATATGTTTTATCGCCAAAGCCGTGTGTGAGTCTGCTTCGAAGGGTAACCGGCCGGTCAACATCTCGAAGAGAATGACGCCAATACTGTATACATCAGAGGCAGGAGTCGCATTCTCACCAGAAGCCTGCTCAGGTGAGAAGTATTGAGGCGTTCCCCATACTAGATCCCCCCGATGAAGGCTTGTTTCGCTTAGCGCTCGGGCAATTCCGAAATCGGTCACTTGTACACTTTCATCCCGGGCTACCAGCACGTTCTGCGATTTTACATCGCAATGCACCAGGCCCGCTCGGTGCGCGTAGCCTATCCCTGAGCATATCTGTATGGCCAAACTGAGCGTTCGTTCCAGCGAGAATGGATGTTTGGTCGTCTTGACCTGCTGTCGGATGATGTCCTTCAAGGTCCAACCTTCGACATACTCCATAATGATGTAATAACGTCGTTCATCTTGCCCAAGATCGTGAACGGTCACGATATTCGGATGGGATAGGTTCGCAGCCTTGTGGGCTTCTTGCTGGAACCGTTTGAGGAATTCCTTGTCGCCGGTCAGGCTTTCGTGCAGAATCTTGACGGCGACTAGGCGACCCAAGAGCAGATCCTGCCCCTTATATACGGTTGACATTCCTCCAGCTCCAGCTCGCTGGATCAACCGATATCGACCATTTAGAACATCTCCACCATCTTGCATGAACTGATTGTAGCCGATCTTAATGGGAACGGAAACCGGTAACCGTGACGATGAATTCCATCTGTAGCGATGGGTTAAAGGAAGCTGTCAGGGATTTGCCCAGAGGTGGTACTTATGATAGCATCTTCTCAGTTATGGCGGGTGTGGTGTAGAGGTTAACACGTCTGGTTGTGGCCCAGAAGATCGTGGGTTCGAATCCCATCACTCGCCCCTTCAGGTCATGCGAGAAACCTTCTCTGCCCTGCCCGAATATGCGCCCGTAGCTCAATGGATAGAGTACCTGGCTTCGAACCAGGTGGTTGGGAGTTCGAATCTCTCCGGGCGTACAGATATTAACTACCACCCAGTCTGGGTGGTTTTTATTGTAGGCATGAAGTTATAAGTGAAAATACGATTTCTGGGAGATACCTGCCGTCAGCGAGTCTAAGGGCGGGTTACATTTGCGGAAGATTATCAATGCAGGTATGTGCGATATGAATAATCTAGCGGGCTTATCAATCGGCCACGCCACAGATGAGGAAACCCGGACTGGATGCAGTGTATTCCTCTGTCCACCCGGAACAATCGGCGGAATTGATGTTCGCGGTCCTGCTCCTGGGAGCCGGGAAACAGAGATTCTGTCCCCTTACAAGCCGGTAACAACAATTAACGCAGTACTGCTTACCGGTGGCGCCGCCTTTGGTCTCGCGGCTGCTGACGGCGTTGTAAACTTCTTGGCCGAGAGGAAAATCGGTCATCCAACCCTCGTCCGACCGGTGCCTATTGTTGCGGCCTCTGTCGTCAACGACATGATGTTGGGTGCTGGTAAAAAACCACCTGGTGCCACTCTTGGCTATTCAGCATGTGTCGCAGCAACTGAAGCCGATCCCGCGCAAGGTAATGTCGGCGCCGGAACAGGTGCAACCGTCGGGAAATGGAGTGGATTCACGTGCATCATGAAGGGTGGTTTTGGCTTGGCCAAGGCAACAATGGACGATCTCATCGTTTTCGCCGCGGCCGTGACCAACTGTATTGGAGATATCATAAACAACGACGGAACAGTGCTCGCAGGCGCCCGGTCAGAGGATGGCCAGTGGCTAGCGAGTCAAGATCCATTCCGTCGATTCCCGATAGACCCGACTATAAATCGCGGTGAAAACACCACTTTGGTTGTCGTCGGAACAAATGCCAGGTTGAATAAGGTGGAGGCCAATCGTCTTGCCCAGAGAGCACACGATGGCATGGCTATTGCGGTGCGACCTACTCACACCAGTCTCGATGGCGATACGGCATACGCATTGGCTACTTGTTCTATCGACGTTCACTTTGATCTTGTCGCTAATATTGCTACGGAAATGGTAGCGGAGGCAATCCGTAACTCCGTTCGCCATGCGCGTTCGGTGGATAACATACCAGGATTGTTCGATGGCTGAAAAACGATGCATGAGAGAATACATTGGACAGGGATAACATGAGGGAATTACCCCAACGTCGTGTGGATGCATTGGGCGTCGAAACAAATTTCTATCACGCCGGTGAAACCGATGCGGAACCGCTTCTTCTTCTTCACGGCATGTCTACTTCAGGGGATAGTTTCCGGGAGCTAATGTACGGTTTATCCGACGACTACTACCTGGTTGCTCCAGACATCCCGGGCTTTGGCCAGAGCGATAACACGGAACCCTATTCTCTGGATCACCTGATCGAATGGCTGGCATCATTCATCGACCAGCTCGATCTCAATCCCTTATATCTACTCGGGCATTCCTTCGGGGGTATCCTTGCTTCAGCTTATACGTTGTCCTATCCGGAGGACATCTTAAAGTTGTTACTATTGTCTCCGGCCTTGCTCGTCGGCCAGAGGATTCCTCCCTTAGCACGCCGAATGGGACAGTCGCGCGCGGTTACCGGAGCAGGTATAGCCCTGAGCCGCCTTATGCTAGAGCGCCAGATCCGGATTCAGTTTCATGAACCTGACCGCATGGACGATAGCATTTGGGACCGGCGACGGACGGATTATTCCAGAGCACGTGCTTCGGCCGCCGCAGTGAGCGCCGTCGCATCGGTTGATCTGACTCCCCGTCTAGCTGAAATCAACAAGCCTACCTTGATCGTATGGGGTAGCGATGATCCCATATTGGCGGCATCCCAGGCCAATCAGTTGGAAGAGTTCATCAGCGGCGTTCAAATCCATTTGATCGATAGCTGCGGTCACGTACCCATGATCGAGAAGAAAGACGAAATGGTTAAGATAAGCAGGGAGTTCATTCAATGAGTTCATATAAGGGAGCTCCGGTTATCTCCGTATTCGGAAGTCATGCTCCGCAGCCGGAGTGTCCGCTCTATGAGCAGGCTCGAGAGCTTGGATATCGATTAACCGAAGCCGGTTTCAAGGTAGCCACCGGCGGATATGAGGGAACAATGGCCGCTGTAAGTCAGGGGGCAGTCGAGGCTGGGGGGCATCCGGTTGGCGTTACTAGCTCTATTGTCGAAGCTAGTCGTGGCGCCTCCCTAAACCGCTGGATATTAGAGGAAGTCCGCTACGAAACGCTTCAGGAACGGCTCTACCACTTAGTTACCAAGAATGAAGGCATGATTGTTCTTGAAGGTGGGATAGGCACTCTGTCTGAATTCTCCTTGGCCTGGAGTCTCCTGCAAGTGAAAGAGATTCAGAAGCGACCCCTGGTGGTGATGGGTCAGCTCTGGAAAGAGTTTCTACGGTCATTCATCCGGCAAGAATATGTTTCGAAACAGACTGCTCATTTGATCAGGTCTCTTGACACTCCAGCTGAGGTGGTATCCTTCCTACTTTCTTCCAGGTCAAACGGGAGTCACCAAGGTGTATCTCATGTCTGACCCAATCTTTCTCAAGCTAGGCGGTTCTCTAATCACCAACAAGACCGCCGATGAATCCGTGCGGACCGGCGTGCTGGCCAGATTAGCGGCCGAAGTCAAGCAGGCTCTGAAAACAAGAAGCGATCTCACACTTCTCATTGGTCACGGCAGCGGTTCGTTCGGACATGTCGCTGCCGCGAAGCATGGGACCAGGCAAGGTGTCCATACGCATAAGGATTGGCTTGGCTTCGCTGAGGTAAGCTCCGCGGCCGCACGTCTGAATACGCTGGTTAGGGAAGCGTTGATTGAAGCAGGCGTTCCAGTAGTTACATTTCAGCCCTCTGCCTCGGCCATTTGTGAAGACGGGCAGATAGTTACTTTGAGCATACCTCAGATCCGGAAGACTTTGCGCGAAGGTCTTGTTCCCCTTATATATGGCGATGTCGCCATCGACCGCGTACGAGGTGGTACCATCATCTCCACTGAAGAGATCCTCTCCCATATTGCGTCGGAATTACAACCACGGGCAATCCTACTCGCGGGCGAGACGGAAGGAGTTTTAGACGATGGGGGGAAAGTAATTCCGGTAATTCATGATGCCAACATCGACAGGATCCGGCAAACGCTTGGTGGTTCGCGCGGAACCGATGTAACCGGGGGAATGGCAAGCAAGGTTGAAGACATGATTAGCCTAGCAATGGCTCAACCATCTCTCGAGATTCGCATATTCTCTGGGTTGATTGAGGGGGCTGTGGAGCAGTGCTTAACTCAGTCTGTTGTGCAGCTCGGGACGTTGATTACGGCGGATTGATCCCAAACCAAATCGTAATCCTGCGGAAGGATGCCTGGTTATTCTTTTTGACCAGAAGGCGTATAGAACAGTGAAGAGGTTCCCGTAACGGCATCCCAGACATCACCCATCGACTCTGCTAAGGCCACGTTTGCTTGCAGCCGGTCGGCCACCTGCTGTGGTGTGTAGTCGTCTAGCGATATGCGGTCCGGGTGGTCGAAGGCTTTAAGAGGGAGAATCACCAGAGAGCCGTATCCGGTTTCAGCCAGATGCGCGATAATGTCCGCCGCGTTTAACAATCCGGCAACGGTGATCGTCCTTCCCAGTGCCCTGTTTATCACGCCTTGAACAGACACGTTAATACCGGCTAGCTTCTCAAATTCCCTGCCAATCGCAGAAAGTGTATCGGCAAAGAGCGTTCCTGTTACGAGAGTGACGATCGGGGCTAAGACAAAACTGGATTTTCCGGCCTTATCGTCGCTATCGATGGTCTTTGGACCGATTTCCCCGCGCAGGGCTTCCCATTCCTCCAAGAAATCTCGGACCATCCCCAAGCCATTTTCCTGGAGCTTCTGATCATCATAAGCCTCAATTGGGGGGATAGCCATTCCAGCTACAAGGTACCATTCGTCGGTAGGGTAAACAAAATTGAGGCCGAGGCGCGCCCGGTATTCTCGCCGCATTCCTTCCAGCTCATCGAGCATCACCTTGGATTCGTCGACTGTATGGGTACGCATGCCGTATTTGTGGAATCGTGTCAGCCCAACAGGTACGACGCTTATTGACCTCACCGATGGCCAAAGGCTAGAAAGTTCTCTAATTGATTGTCTCAACCACTTACCATCGTTGAACTCAGGAACGACAACGATTTGAGTGTGTACCTCTACACCTTTATCGCCAAGCCAAGCCAACTGTTCCAGTATATCTGGAGCCTGGTCATTACGTAGAAATCTTCGACGCATCGACAAATCAGTGACGTGAACCGATACGTAAAGCGGAGAAAGCCCCATTGTCTCAATACGCCACCAATCGTGGTCTGACAGGTTGGTTAGGGTGACAAAATGGCCGAATAGGAATGAATAACGGTAGTCGTCGTCTTTTACATACAGAGTCCGGCGGAACCTCGGTGCCATCTGTAAAACGAAACAGAATTCACATAGATTGTTGCAACGATGAATATCTGTGTCGAACGTTGGATGCTCGAATTCGATACCTAGATATTGACCGTACTCTCGTTCCGCTTCAACAATTAGGTACTCTTGCTCGCGGCGAAAGAGGATTTCCAGATATTCTTCAGCGCCATAGAAATTTACGTCAATAATGTCGTTTACTTGGTTGCGATTTATTGCCAGCAGCTCATCGCCAGGGCGGATGCCAACTTGGGATGCGAGGCCGTCTTCCTCGATCTTGATGATGAGGCCACCCTGCTGTACGTCCCAGTTAATCTCTGTGAAGTAGGTCAATTTTGGGCCGCCGGCTGAAACGGTTCCAGGGCAAGTATATCCTGGATCACCTCGTCGGGAGTTCGATTCGTAGTGTCGATGATTATGGCGTCAGAAGCGGGTCTCATAGGGGCAACTTCTCGATTCCCATCAATCTGATCGCGACGCTCGATCTCAGCCAATATCTGCTCATAGCTGGCATCCCGAAAGCGGCCTTCGAGCTCCTTCCACCTGCGTCGAGCCCTCTCTTCCTTACTGGCGGTGACGTACAACTTCAGGGTTGCAGATGGCATGACGACCGTTCCAATGTCCCGGCCCACCATAACAACCCTGCCGCGTTCACCGATTGCTCGTTGTCGCCTTACCAGATCCGCTCTAACACCAGCGTAAGTTGATACCTGGGATACGTTGACATCAACCTCGGCTCCTCTTAAAGCCCAGGTCACATCCGCACCGTTTAAGAGCACCGTATAATGACGCCCGTCGGATTCGACACCTGCGGGAAGAATATCCATCTCCAGCCTTCGGGTCAGATGGGTGATGCCGATCTCATCTTCGACTGAGACCCCGCGCTCAAGGGCTGCCAGGGTAACCGCACGGTACATACACCCGGTATCTAGAAATAGGTAATCGATATGCCTGGCCAGCATCAAGCCGACGGTTGTCTTACCAGATGCGGCTGGACCATCGATGGTGATGGTGACGGGATAACTATCCATAGTCGATTGTTTTTCCCGAGGATACCGGGCAATTAACCATAGACTGCCCTACGTAGATCGATAATTTCGCGTGCAGACAAGGAACACCATTCACCCACTTCTAGCGCGCCTAGTTTGATAGGGCCAATCTGCAGCCGGAGTAAACGTGTAACGGGATGCCCTAATGACGCGGCTACACGGCGAATCTGGCGTTTGCGACCCTCGCGAAGCGTTATACGAAGTTGGGTGCTCGCATCGCCCCTACTTATCACATCGACTGTTGCCGGTGCTGTCAGTCGACCGTCCAGAAGCAGGCCGCGACGCCAGAGCGCAATCGTGTCCTTAGAGATGTAACCTTCGACATCTACCTTGTACACCTTGCTATGCTGATATCGAGGGTGGGTTAAGCGGTGCGTCAATTGGCCATCATTGGTAAGTAGCATTAGTCCTTCGCTCTGCTTGTCCAACCGGCCCACCGGATAAAGAAATCCAGGCAAATCTACAAGATCGCGGACGGTAGTTCGCCCAGAATTCAATTCGTCTTCTGTCGACGAGATAATTCCTCTAGGTTTGTAGAGTTTGATGTAAATACGTTCGCCGAAGTCAAGGCGCTTGCCATCTACTCTGATGTCATCTTCAAACTGATCGGCCTTGTCCCCTAGTCGTACGATCCTCCCATTCACGGTTACACGACCCGCAGCAATTATCGCTTCGCTTTCCCGACGCGAACCGAGGCCCGCCTTTGACATCAACTTCTGAACGCGTTCTGCCATTATCGAGATTTAGTGTTCATTCTTTGAAAGATAGGAAAGGCTACCTAATCGGTGCAGATAAAAGCGAGAAAGCACCGTCGAGGTCATTACTCTTCTTCATCGGAATCCAAGAGGGATAAATCAGCCAATGATGTCAGACCGAAATATTGCAGGAATTCAGGGGTAGAACCGTATAGAATTGGACGTCCGGGTGTATCCATGCGCCCAACTTCCTCGATGAGGCCCAGGCCTAAAAGAGTTCGCAAGGAGCTATCGGAGTTTACCCCTCGGATCTCATCGATACGTGGACGAGTTACTGGCTGCATGAAAGCGATAATTGCCAGCACCTCAAGGGAGGCTTGGCTGAGATAAGATGTTACCTCTAGTCCGAGGAACCGTTCCACAACCATCCGGCTTTCCGGCGCGGTCGTAAGCTGAACAGATGTGCCGCTGCGCTGAAGCCTCAGCCCTCTGGTATTGTAATGCTCGTCTAGGTTTCGCAAGCTGCTTTCCACAACCGCTGGCGTAGTTTCAAGGACCTTTGCCAATCGACCGGTCGATACCGGACCGCTAGCCACGAATAGTATACTCTCTAGCAGCGCTGATAGTTCTAGATCAGCGGAAATAATACCGGCCGGCTCTTCCATGTTAGCTTCCTGCTATCA
>JAUVOB010000388.1 GCA_030599405.1 Chloroflexota bacterium
AACCGGTCACGAGCGGCCGACACGTTCGGATCCGCATAGTTGGTTTCTCTGAGGAAGGGGATAATCTCCTGGGCCCCGACGCTGCCGTTATCAGTTTGGATCTGTTGGAGATCCGCGATTGAAATATCACCACCAATGCCTTCGATCAGATCAACGATGCGACTAGCTCTTTGTCCGCGGTCTTGGAAAAATCCAAGATCATACGCGTACTCAGAGGCCCTGATCTGGGGATTGTTCGACGTGGCGATATATCCCTGCGCCGGATTAAGCACCCTGGGCGCGTCCTCGTAAGGGATGAATCCAGTCCAGATATAGTCGTCGTTCCAGCCTGGCACCGGCAGCGTACCATCGCCTGCGGCCCTGATTGGCACGAGTCCGGGCATGATGTAACCAATGTTGCCGTCTACATCGGCATACAACCAATTCTGCTTGCCAGCTTCAAACATCTCCAATACGTCGTTGAATTCTTCCCAGTTTTGGGCGCCAACTACACGGAGGAGAGCCTCGACAGATCTGACGGGCTCCAACGCGGTCCAAGCGTAGCTCAATACGTATAGATCCGTACCATCTGAAAAAGGATCCTGGTCGATTAATTCATCGGTGGCGACGACCCCATTCCGGGTATTTCGAACGATGAGAATATCGGGTTCGTCCCATCCTTGAACAATTATTTCCTCCCGGCGGGTATCCATATCCACCCACTCTCCGTTCACTTCGTATTGGTCGGGATTATGAGGGTTTATCCGCTCGATAAAGAGGTCCTCGACGTCGAAGGCCCCATTGGTTAACCCCCAGGCGATACGATCGTTGTGGCCTATCAAGATGGCCGGCACACCCGCTAAGGAGAATCCACGGAAGTTATAGATACAATCATCCGACTTGGGCACACAGTGCATGCCGACCTCGAACCACAGGGAGGGCGCTTGAACACCCATGTGCGGATCATTAGCAAGGTAAGGTGTACCAGAATCCGTTAAATCGCCAGAGATGGCGAAACTATTGGACGCGGAGGCGAAACCAGAATCATAGCCGAATAACTCCTGTTCCTGGTTGGGCGCCATGCTAAATAGGTAGCCTATTTCTTCGACGCTAAGATCAGCCAAAAAAGCATTATCGCTACCGTTTTCGAAAGCCAAATCCTCCGTCTGGATGATAGTTGGTCTGTCATCGCGATATGGAGGGCGCAAATCGCTGGCCATATCTTCCCCAACGGTGGCGATCAGATTTAGGTTTGTCAATTCTTTGAAGCGGCTGGCCTGATCAAATATCATCATATAGGCCCAGACCAGGGAATCGACCGGTGACCACTCCTCAATCTCCCATTTGACGCCTTGTACCCCTAGCAGGGCGAATTCCAAGCCCAGGCTAGATGGACTACGCTCGCCGATGTAGGCATTAACTCCGGCCGAATAAGCATCAGCGATTCTACGGGCGTCCCCTCCCAGCGAGGCATAGATCTCCTCTGATGACTGGCGGAAATTGAAATGCCTCAGAAACCGGTCTGTCGGCAGCGAACTCTCGCCAAATATCTCCGATAACCGGCCGGAACCCAAACGCCGCTGGAATTCCATCTGCCAGAATCGTTCCTGGGCGTGGACATACCCTTCGGCGAAAAACAGATCTTCTGTAGTTTGGGCATAGATGTGGGGGACACCATATTCATCACGGAGGATCTCAACCGGATGGGTGAGACCTGCGACTTCGACGGTTCCACTTGTTTTCGGGAATGCCTGGCGCGAGAACCAGGTCCATACCCCGAAAAGTATCAAGCCAAGAACAACAACTATGCCTAAACTGATCGCGGCGATCTTGAGTCCCTTGGACATCGTCTTACTCCTAATCTCCTGCATGAGACGACAACGACCGGATGGTCATTGTCATGAACAACGTGATAAGGGGTTGCCGATCCTCAACTAAGAACCAGCTATAAGTGTCCTGCCACAGGACAGTCTCCTCGACGCAATTTATAGGACCTGGCTTCTGCTTAGTCAAATTTACTGGAACGTGCACACCACCGTCGACATATTACCCCGCAGCTTCACCATGGGATAAACTGATATGAACGTGCCAGACCAGACGATGATACGATGGCTGAATACCCGCATTCGCGGTCCAGGTCCCTACGAGGGTAAGGCCCTGCTCAGCATACCCATAAGGAAGGATCCAAATGTTATCAAGGCTGAATAAAGAAGATCGCCAGTTTTGGTTCTCCTGGTCCCTTCTTACCGGCGCCGGTTCGATCGCCGGGATAATGCTGCTTACACTTGCGATAAACCTGATAGCATCAGTGGCGGACGGTGATGGCGGTGAAACTGGCCCCCTGTCAATACCAATTCTGATCGCGTCGTTGCTCGTCTACGCGATTCCGGGTGGATTGATCGGGCTCGGCCAATGGTTTGAGTTGCGAAATCTCTTACCACGAGCTGGCTGGTGGATCCTGGCTACCGCAATCGGATGGGTTCTCGGATTTGGCCTCGGAAACCTGGGCTTTGCCGTCTTTGAAGGCCTACCACCCTTGATCTTAATTAGTATGCCACTGATTCTGATTGGCCTCCTAAGCGGGATTGGCCAATGGCTATTCTTGCGCTTACATTGGTCAAAAACAGCTCCCTGGATAGTGATCGCGACCTTGGTGGCGGTTATTGGCGGT
>JAUVOB010000378.1 GCA_030599405.1 Chloroflexota bacterium
GAATACCTGGGATGGGCGATGTATGTGTTAAGCCCTGCCCTTTACTGACGATTAATGGGCATCTACATGCTATCTGGGGAGGCGAAGTTATGTGCTAATGGCGAAAGATGGTCCGTTATTCTACAAGCTCGACTTCAAACTATAAACCGGACCATTCAACGAAGCAGATATCGCTCGCAAGGATACCTTCACCACGCCGTGCCTGCTGGTTGCATCGCGTCCGCTTGTCACATAGCCGTGCTAACTATTCGGCCGGATCGCTGTAATCTTTGCGCTGAAGACGCTCTTGAATAGTGATTGGTCGGCGGTTTTTACTACGTCGGAAAATCCCGTTTGTTCCGCGGCCTCGATGATTGTCGCCTCGTCGAAATAAACTGGGATCACTTCGATATCGATAAAGCCTGCTTGCTTGAGACCGGCAACGTAATCGCTTATATCCAGAGCTCCGGCAACGCATCCCACCCAGGCAGCGAAGCTCTCTTTGACCTCTTTCGGCAAGGGACCGTCGGTGACAATATCACTAACCGCTAGCTTGCCGCCAGGTTTGAGCACTCGAAAAGCTTCCCGAAACACTTGTTCCTTATCTGGGCTTAGATTGATTACGCAGTTAGAGATGATGACATCGACGGTTTGATCGGCTGCGGGCAGATGTTCGATCTCCCCCAGTCTGAACTCGACATTTTCGGCTCCAACTTTTGCCTTATTGGCCCGGGCCTTTTCGATCATTTGAGACGTCATATCCACGCCTATCACCCGTCCTGTATCCCCCACACGCTTTCCTGCCAGGAAACAATCAATGCCCCCTCCCGATCCAAGATCAAGCACCGTCTGACCAGGACGTAGTGAGGCCAGCGTAACTGGATCGCCACATCCAAGAGATAAACCGGTTACTTCATCAGGCAACTCTACCGCGTCTGTTGCATCGTAGAGAGTAACGATCTGATCGATAGATACCGTTGCCTCGGGCTCACAACAATCGGTCGTCGCATCGGCCGGGTCGCAACACGTCGCCTGGGCTCCGGCCTGAAAATCGGCAGCGATTTTGCCGTAGTGTTCACGTACATGGCTCCGAACATCAGCGGTTGGTTCTTTAATGGTTTCTTCCATAACTGTAACTCCTATTGGTTGATGGTTACTGGTCGCCTGTATTCGATGGCTACCTGCTACCTATTATCACTCATATCGATATCTATCAATACGTTTATTATATCGATAATTATCTATTTGTCAAGAAGAGGATTGATCTCGTTGTTTGATCATCTTTACCGAGTCATATAATCTATATGAAGGATCGCTTCAAGCTGGACCGAAATACCCGAGTGTTATATCCGTTGGGACGGCGCGCAGATTATTTGATCAAGGTGGATATTGACTGCAACCATGAGCTCTCCGATTCTGTGTCCCAGCTACTCGTATAGACTATTTGAGTAGCTATGGATCAACAACCGACCATAACGACAACCCGCCTTGTCTTGCGGCCCTTTTCCCAGGACGATGCACCTGAGGTGCAGCATCTGGCCGGCAATAGGGCTATCGCCGCGACGACACTGAACATGCCGCATCCTTACGAGGATGGAGTAGCAGAAGCCTGGATTGGTACCCACCAGAAGAAATTTGAAAATCGAGAGGCAGTAGCCTTTGCCATCACACTCCGCGAAGCTGGAACGCTCATAGGCGCAGTCGGGATCGTTGTCAAAGAACACGATCGCGGGGAGATGGGATATTGGCTAGGCCAACCCTATTGGAACCAGGGGTATATGACAGAAGCTGCTCGAACAATTATTGCTTTCGGATTCAACGAGCTCTTACTAAACAAGATTACAGCCTCCCATCTCGTCGGCAACCCGGCATCTGGTCGCGTGATGGAGAAGGCTGGGATGAAGTATGAAGGCTGCTCACCCCAACACGTGAAGAAGTGGGGCCGGTACGAGGATCTCAAATTCTACGGCATACTTAAAAATGACTTCGCGACACAACGCCAGCGAGATGCACTAAAGTAGATGCGTGGGGATGAACCATGTTCAATTGTTGTCGATTGATTCATACATTATCGATCTAGACGATGTTATTGATACTAATTTCTCTAGCGATAATCAGCGTTCTCTTGCTGATCGTCGGAGCGGCATGGCTCCTTGGATCGGGTGGACAGAGTGAACGGCGCGAAGGCGCGGAGGTTGGGGAAGAGATCGCGGCCGAGCTCTTGCAAGACGAGGATGACGAATCGATCTATCAGGCGACTGCTTTCAAGGGTCAGGCCAAGAGCGTAGAGACAGGGGTAAGCTACAGCTTCCGGGAGATAAAAGAAGAGGTAAGGGCCGGACGCTGGAAAACGGCAGCTCCGCTGCTCATGGCGGTCGGCGGCTTCTTGGGGCTTCTACTCTTCGGATCGCTGGCTCTTCTGGTAGCCCTTGATGATAAATTGGTTGGAGCCCTTATCGCCGGAATTGCGATTTTCACAGTAATGCGGGTGATGGTTGGCATGGTCCGCGCTTGATTCACCATTAAGCTGCTGACCCATATTATAGTTCAGGCATGACTCTCGTGTGTGATAGCTCCTCGAGTCTCGCAGCTTCCAGTACATTGATAGTGGGCGATCCTACTCGAGTTTATTCTGGATTAAGTCTCGGACTCGAGGTGACTTTCGTCATTCTGGACCTGGTCGATCTTCACTTCGCACTCATAGAAATCTGTGACATACTGTCTAGTGTTGAACGCATAC
>JAUVOB010000176.1 GCA_030599405.1 Chloroflexota bacterium
CAAGATGAAACTGGCCAATATGTGGCTTCTTGTCGACATCTGGATTGAATCGTTGGATCCGTATAGTGGCTGTTGCCATGTTGAAATCTCCTGCGAGTTGACAGCTTAGATGGATTTCGTCTAATACTTGCGTTCTTGTGGTGGATAGCGGTCCCAGAAAATCTGCACCGGTTTATAACTCAGCGCCGGTCCTTCGTCGCCCTTGTGGGCCAATGTATGCTTGAGCCAGTTCTCATCATCTCTGGCTTGGTAGTCTGTGCGGGAGTGGGCCCCGCGGCTCTCGGTGCGAGCTAACGCACCAGTGACAATCACCTCGCTGAATGAAAGAAGGTGTTCAGCCTCGATGGTAGCCAAAAGATCCGTGTTAAATCGACTGCTTTTATCCATGATGCGAGCTTTTTCGAAACGCGCTCTGAGCTCGTGAATTTCTGTCTCCGCGACAGTCAGATTCTCCGCATCCCGATAGATACCGCAGTAATCGGTCATGTTCGTTTTGAGGTCTTGGGCGATCGCCTCAACTGATTCGGCCCCTTCCTTGCCAAAGAGTATCTGGATGCGTTTTCTATTGCGCTCTGCCGGATCTCCAGGAAGGGGCTGGAGAACGGCCCCGTCCTTAACAAACCGGGCAATACTTTGTCCGGCGCGTTTGCCGAATAACGATGCCTCAAGCAGGCTATTCGTACCAAGCCGGTTTGCTCCATGGACACTGACGCAGGCGCACTCTCCCGCGGCATAAAATCCGACCACAGAGGTTCCTTCTGCGTCACAGGTAACTTGTCCATTTTCGTCGGTGGGAATTCCACCCATACTGTAGTGGGCTGTGGGTTGGATTGGGATTGGATTCTCAATAGGATCTACCCCAACGAAATCGATAGCTAGCTCCCGGATCTGAGGCAACCTATCCAGGATCTTTTCTTGGCCGAGATGCCGTAGATCTAGATAGATGCCTTGCCCATCCGGACCGATCCCCCTTCCCTCGTCAATCTCAGTCTGTTCGGAGCGGCTTACCAGATCTCGTGGAGCGAGCTCCATTTTGTCCGGCGCATAATTCTCCATAAAGCGGTCGCTTTCGCTGTTTGTCAGATAGCCGCCTTCGCCTCGACAAGCTTCACTCATTAATATGCCGTGTCGATAGAGTCCGGTTGGATGGAATTGTACGAATTCCATGTCCATCAAAGGAATACCGGCGTTATAGGCGATAGCAACGCCGTCTCCCGTATTAGCCAATGCGTTGGAAGTGATCTTGTACGCCCGGCCATAACCCCCTGTACCAAACATGACCGCCTTAGCCCTCATGGTGACGATCTTACCGCTGAGGATCTCCATAGCGACGATGCCGCGGCAGACGTTATCCTCGATTATCAGGTCGAGGCAGTACCATTCACTATAGAATTTAACGCCATGTCGCAGAGCTTGTTCGTGAATCGTATGCAGGAGTACGTGCCCCGTGAAATCCTTGGAATAATTGGCTCGGGGAGCGCTGTGGCCTCCGAACCGGCGCTGGGCAATCCGGCCGTCTGAAAGTCTGCTAAACACACATCCCATGTGTTCGTACTGGTAAATAATACCTGGAGCCTCCTTGACCATGATCTCGATGGCAGCCTGATCTCCCAACCAGTCCGATCCCTTTATGGTATCGAACATATGCAGTTCCCAACTATCCACTGGATCATCGCCGGGTGGAACCGGTTCCAACGGACCTCTAGGACCTGTATCAGCCACGGGTCTAATGTTGTTCAAAGCTGCGGCGATACCACCTTGCGCGGCGCCGCTGTGCGATCGGAGCGGGTGAATCTTCGACAACACACCGATGTCTTTCACGCCTTCTTGGGCAGCGACCATCGCTGCCCAGGAGCCGGCAAGACCGGCACCTACGATGATGACATCATGCGTTATGGTCTCTCCGTTTGTCATTAGTAGCTTCCTTTATAGTTCGAAAGAATGCGACTTTTTTGGTTATCTCTTCGGATTTTCTTTTGAGGCGCCAACATTCCCCTTTCCGCCAATGAGAACTGGATCTTACACAATGAAAGTATATGTTTCGTGGGTTGTTGCTGGTAGTTGCAAAGTCACCGAAGTTAGGTGACAAATGTCATATGTTGACCGGCTAGTGAAAGGCATCTCTCCAAACTCGTCTATACTTCGCGTCGGATGCTTTTTACGCCAGGTCTTACCAATATCCGGCCAATTCAGAGTGCATTTGCTAGACTGAGATCAGAGGATGGTGGCCGTGAACTGATCAGCCTGCCTCAACGCAACCGACGTTTCAGCCTAACCGCCAGCCAGGCCACCCCCATCGACAACGAGCGTCGTTCCGGTGACAAATGACGATGCGTCTCCTGCCAGGTAAAGAACAGCCTGGGCGACATCTTCGGGCGAGCCAATCCGCTTTAACGGCCGGTCGGCCGCGTCCAATATGAACGTTTCTTCGGCCTGCCCCAGCTGATGGGCCTCTTTGCGTAACATGGACGTGTCCGTATCACCTGGGCAAACACAGTTTACACGGATGTTTTGATGGCCGTGGTCGAGAGCCATCGCCCGGGTCATATTCACAACCGCTGCTTTTGAAGCGCAATACGAAAGGGCATCTCGCCCGCCGGTCAATCCCCATCCTGAACCGATATTGACTATGGCTCCGCCACCCGCTTCGATCATGATCGGGAGGGCAAGTTTACTGAGCAGAAAAACCGATTTAACATTGACATCCATTACCCGATCCCACTCCGCCTCAGTCGTCGTCAAGGCGTTCGTGCGCCGGATAATGCCGGCGTTATTGACCAGGATATCAATCCCCCCGAATCTATCGACAACTCTCTCCACGGCGTGCGCACAATCACTTGACTTGGACACATCAGCAGCGACATAAAGAGCTTGTCCAAACAGTAAGTCGATCTCTTCCTTCAGAGCTCGTCCACCCTTTTCATCGATATCAAGAATGGCGATAGAAGCGCCCTCCCGTGCGAAGAGCCTGGCGGTTGCCCGGCCGATACCAGACGCACCACCGGTTATAATCGCCCTCATTCCAGTTAATCCGCCCATAGGAACTCCTTCTTGCGCTTAATTTACGATGTGACGCGGTAGACAGCTTGTTCATTGTAGCCTGTAACAACACGGATGAATCCAGATATCGCGGCATCAACGGTTGCATCACCACTATCGACCAGTAGCGGTCTGCCCAGGAGCGATTGTAGTTTTCCTGGAGTACTGACTGCGAGGATGTTATTTTTCCCGACCCTGGTTATTACCCGATGGCTTATCTGCTGGTTACCCCTGCCGAACAAGTGACCTTGTCCGCCGATGGGTGAAACAACAATTACGGCTCTCTGTCCGCTTAGCAACTCAAGCAACTGATCCTCGTTGGAATCGACCCGAACCAATTTGCCATTCTCAAGGACGTCGACGCCGATCAATGTCTTTTCAACTCCCAGGTAACTTGCTATAGCTTTTGTTGTGGTACCCGGCCCGAGGATGTAAAGACATCCACTTTCCATATTCTCACACACCCATCGGGCGATGGCTGCCTGAGCTTCTGTTTCGGTCAAGCCGGATGGCATTTTAAGGCTTTGCACCAGGCCGGACGCTACCGGAACCTTAAGGAAACCATAGAGTTTGGGGGCCACTAATCCACGACGGTATAACTCTTCGTCGAGGTCCATAACCTCGGCTTCTCGATAACGGGTCACCCTGCCTTCGAGGACCAATCTGACGAGGTTGCCCGCATCGCTTGGCTTATTCGTAAATACGGCCGAATGCATCTTGACCCCAGCCGGAATACCAACCGCCGGAATCTGGGTCCCGATAACTGTGGAGATGTCTCTTGCCGTTCCATCTCCACCGGCAAAGAGGATTAATCGCACGCCGAGCCTGCTCATTTCGGTTGCGGCGAGTCGAGTATCCCCTGCGGTCGTTTTGCCGGGCTCGATATTACCTATCACCCTAGGCTCAATCCCACATGTCCTAGCAACCTCTTCGCCCATTTCGCCAGGATAGACAAGCAAGCTCACACTATCTCGCATCGACGAGAGTTCGTTCAATGCAGTCATGGCTCGAATTGGAGCGACGGGTGTCGCACCCATAGCAATCGCTTGACGTTGGATAGACCCGCCGTCACTTCCTTTTAGGCCGACGGCTCCACCGATGCCGGCCATCGGGTTGACGATAAATCCAATGTGGTAGAGAGTCATTCTTTCGGCAGTGCCGTTTTCTTGAGGTAGCTACGCCAAGTCACAGCCCATTGCTCAGGATCATCGAGAGGACTGTGGTCAATCGCGTGGATCGTACTGTTGTGGGGCGCGTCTTTCACCGTCTTAGGATTTGTTCTCGCCTCATCGGCCACATGGGCCAGAATCGAGGCGTATTCGTCTAACTCGGCCTTTGAATAGGACTCCGTCGGCTCAAGGGTGCATGGTTCAGGAACGATAAAGGGATGGTGGCTTGTCCAATAATGGACACCAAAATCGGCGGCTCGAAGGCCGATCTCCTCTGAATGAACACCTGTCTCCTCCGTCAACTCGTTCCAGCTATAGCGCACCTGCTCGATCCTTCGCTTACCCCTGGCATAAGGAGCAGCTACACCTGGAATCTCGAGGATCTTTTGCAGCAGATAATTATTATTAAGCACGGCGATATCGGCTACTTCCCTCAAGCCCTCTTCGCCCAGGCTCATCACCCATGCGTACGCCCGGATAACATTTGGCACTACTCCGAAGAATGGGCCGATTTTTCCAATCGAATCGGGTCGATCATATTCAAGATAATACTGGTCGCCATCGAATTCTACGGTAGGCACAGGTAGGAATCGGGCCAATTCAGCGGATACG
>JAUVOB010000015.1 GCA_030599405.1 Chloroflexota bacterium
AGATCCGACTCGCTATCGATCAAGTACCCTTTCTCATTCTCCTCAGTTGTATACGACTGACCATTTATAAGCATGGCTGATTCGGTCCATCCGCGGACGCGGAGATCGCGCCTGCATCGGATGTTTATTACTGGAGCCTTACCCGTTTCGAATTTTTCCTTACCCATAACAACTACTCCCGTATCAAAGAGTCCTGGCGAGATGTATGACACAAGCTTACAGCTGACTATCAATCCACGTAGATCAGAACTCGTTCCCCGTCTTCGTCGTCTTGAACGTCAACCAATAAGCCTTTCTCATTGCTCATGTATCTAGAGAGCTCATCTACATCCAATCCCGCTACTTCCGGCGCAAATCGCTTTCCTATAGATAGTCCATACTTCACAAGCCGTATCGGTATATTAACCCTTACCTTACTCTTGCCGGTCTTCATGTCTGAAACATGGACATGGAACCATCGTGGTCGATCGCCATTTCCGCTGCCTTCAGCCAAGGGCATCTGAGGCTCTTCCTCTTTAAGTACCTTGACAGATTCTTCTTGCTCGGGTTTTTCGATCTTGACACCACTAAGCAATCTCGTCGCCTCTTCGATATCAATCTTTCCGCTAGCGACCATTCCCAATATCTCTCTGCGTTCTTCACTATCCATCGGTTACCTCCGGTGATTCACTTTTCAAGCTGCCAATTAACCGCGGAGCAATTCGATTGCTTCCTCGGCCGAGATATCCCCGCCAGATACTTGGGCGAGTATTTCCTTTCGTTCTTCTTCAGAAATAGGTTCCTTTCCGGCCTCACCTACCTCGTATCCCAAGGCACGTATTACTTCGTTCAGCCGGGCCCTCACGGCCGGGTAGGACAATCCCATTTCCTGTTCAACCCGGTTAATCTTCCCTTCACAACGGATGAAAATCTCGACGAAAGCCAACTGCTCCGGTCCCAAGTGATATAGACGTCCCAACGCAAAGTGACCGCCAACTTCTGTGTCGCAGGACCGGCAATGGAGTCGCGTCACTTCTAGTTTTTCACCACAAATCGGGCATTTACCTATGACAGGATTCATCCTATTCCCCTCCTGGGATATCGTCTGGTGAAATATTCATGCGAATGCCAAGGAACCATATAATTCTTACCGATTATCTTAGAAATCACCACATGTTAATTAATAATATTTACATATGCATAAATATTATTCATATCTCGCGAGTTTTGTCAAGTATTTATTTGTGGTCGGCCGGGGCGATTTTAAAATCAGTGGTGGGAATCGGTATCTACAATACTTTGTTGACCGCGGATTGCTCCGGGAATCCTCTCGAATTGTTCCCTTATCGTCGCCAATGCGACATATCCAAATCCGAGCATACAAGCTGACATGAATAAAATCGGCCAATAGTTCGCTGTTCCAATGCTGATAATCAGCCCCAGGAATGCGTAAAGCGCTAACAGCAGCTCAATAATTACAATCCAATCAAATGGTAATCGGTATGCTGCTAAATTGCTTTTTCGTCTATTTTCGTGGCCGGCATTCGCATTTCCCTTTGGTGTACGAATAAAATCGTTCCGCCGGCGACCGATGGCTTCCATTATCGCCCGGCTATTTGAAGGAGCTAAACCTATTGCTATGAGTAACAGCGCTGGCATATAGCGTAACCGGCTCAACCAGTCGCTGTAGAGGGATTGTTGTCCAAAAACGAAAAGCAGCGGTTGAGCAAGACTAGCTAAACCAAACAATAACAAAATGGCTGGTGGCTTATATCCGAGGTATATCAAGGGTACCTGAACGAGAAGCAGAAGGAGCATAAGCAGATGTGTCGTGTAACCAGCCATGGAGATAAGGGCATAGATTCTGGCAATTGGTGAGTGGCGTCGCGTTGTCAGAATCGATGGTCCAAATTTCACCAGACATTGGGTAGATCCCTTAGCCCATCTTGATTGTTGGTTTTTATAGGCCGATATAGTTCTTGGCAACTCGGCCGGGGCTACGACGCCATTGAGATATCGAAATTGCCATCCTCTTAGAATAGCCCGTGTGCTGAGGCAAAGATCTTCACAAACAGTGTCGTCTTCCCAGCCCCCGGCGTCATCCAGGCAGCTGCGACGCCAAATCCCGGCCGAACCGTTGAACTTCGGGAATAAGTTGGCGCGGTGCCGAACACTCTGTTCCATTACAAAATGCTTGTCCAGGGCGATGGTTTGCGCCGCGGTCAGCGCCGATTCTCTCCGGTTCAAGTGGCCCCACCGTGCTTGTATCATGCCCAGTTCGGGCTCACTCAGGAAGTGGGGAATAGTTTGACGCAGAAAATTCGATTTTGGAACAAAATCGGCGTCGAATACGACGATGAATTCGCCCAAAGAGTCGGCGAGGCCTGCTTCTAGTGCGCCAGCCTTAAAACCGGACCTTCCGAACCGGTGGCGTAATTCGATATCTATGCCCTGCTCCCTAATTCTATTTACCATTGCGGTCGCGATTTCTGTCGTACTATCGGTTGAATCGTCAAGTACCTGGATTTGCAGGCGATCAGAAGGATAATCAAGGTTTGCTGCTGATTCGATTAGCCTCTCCACGACGAGCCGCTCGTTATAGATAGGGAGTTGCACCGTTACAATGGGCAATTCACTATCAGAGACATCGGGGCAGGGGAAGCTGTCGTGACGGTGTCTCCAGAAAAACCAGATGGTAACGAGGCCGAGCATGCCAAAAACAGCAATGCCCGCCACCGCGCCAATATATATACCGCCTAGCCAGTAAACGATCATTCGGAACTACTCTTGTTCGAGCTCTTTGTAATAGCCTTCAGCCGCTTGTTCACCGTGCTTCTAGGTAATAGGATCCGGCGTTTGCAACCCTGGCACACTAACCCAATATCAACACCTAGGCGCACAATCTCCCACTCAAAACTTCCACAGGGATGCTTTTTTCGAAGTCGAATAATGTCACCAATTTCTAGTTGAGCATTCATTTTCCCTGATTATATTGTCGGCATGCGAAGACCAACAAGCTATAATGGACTCGTAACTCCAATGGAAGCACAATAACATGTTTATTCTCTCACTCATTCAGCGAAGTCCTGGATTAGCTATTGCCTTTGCAATCACCGCGATTCTGGCATTCGCTTACCATGAATTCGCCCACGCATTTGTCGCCGACCGATTGGATGATCCGACGCCTCGATCTTTCGGCCGGATAACTCTCAATCCTTTTGTCCACCTGAGTGCTCTCGGCATTCTGATGCTTTTCCTCTTTGGTTTTGGCTGGGCGACGACACCGGTAAACCCGAACCGGTTGCGCGGTAATCCACGAACCGCCATGGCACTCGTCGCCATTGCAGGACCGCTGACAAACCTCTTCATGGCCTTGCTCTATGCCGTGCCAATACGTTTGGGCGTTATCACGCTTTCCCCGTCCACTGGCATCTTGCCAACAGCTTCTCAAATTGTATTAATGGGTATCTATATTAATCTCGTCTTATTTGCCTTTAATCTTTTGCCGATTCCGCCGTTGGATGGATTCACGATTTTGCTAGGTTTATTACCGGCGGAAATGGCGTACCAGCTGGGCGCATTGAGACAATACGGCCCTATGTTGTTGTTGGCGATTCTTATTCTGCCTTCGCTGGCCGGATTTAGCATCTTTTCTATAGTTATCGATCCGATAATGAGCCTTATCGTTCCCGTTATTACTGGACTTGATTTTGGCAGTTTTCTCTTTTACTTACAGCTTTAGCCAGGACCGATGGGGGTAATCCGGCGGGCGAGATACCGCGTATGGCAGTTCTGGCGTTCCTTTCGGCCGCCCTCGTTTCCCCGAGAACACGAGATAGAGGCCGCCTCAATGTTGAATGCACAGGAAATGGTTCTCTTTCAACGTCAATCTCTTCCGACCAAGCATCATTGTTTCCGTGTCATGCGAGAGCTAATGGAATCAGGCCAGAGGGATGAAGACTTACTGGCAGCTGCTATTTTGCACGACGTGGGGAAATCAAAATCGAGGATGGCCTGGTGGGATCGACCCCTGGTGGTGTTTTCCGAGGCTTTCGTCCCTTCCTTGGCTGAGCAATGGGCAATGGGAGCCGGAAACGGTTGGAGCCGGCCCTTTGTAGTCAAGGCCAGGCACGCAGAGTGGGGGGCAAGAGAAGCTTCGGCCGCGGGATCATCTGGCCTTACTGTTGAGCTCATCCGGCGTCACCACGAAACCTCGAGACCTCTTGGGAACGCGTATCTTCATCAAACCGCTGAACCGGAGAATTCTGATCCGGAGCGATTATTAGCCTTGTTGCAATGGGCTGATGGTATAAACTGAGGATCAATTGGAACCGCGTCTGTTATGGGAGACGCATGTTAGTAGACGATTGAGGAAACCATGAAGACAAGAATGGTCAGTATTGTGGGATTGGATAAGATGACCGCCTCTATCGGTATGGCTCTACGGGAGTCGGATTTAGGTCTCTCGGTTCTCGGCCATGCGAAAGAAAAAAGAGATGCCCAAGAAGCACGTGATATCGGTGCTGTGGATGAGACGACGGGCAATTTAGTAAAGGCAGCTCAATCGGCCGATATATTGATTATCAAGACACCCTACTCAGATCATGCCGTCACTTTGGAGGTCATAGGAGAAGAGGTTCAGGATCACACGCTGATCATAGATATGAGCAAATCGAAGGGTACTGGCCTGAAGCTCGCCGCCGAATTTATCAAAAAAGGTCACTATATCGGGGCCAATCCAGTTCTAGCGGCAGCATGGTTATCAGATGGTCAAATGGGAATTGAAGCGGCCCACGCCGATCTGTTCGAGCACAGCATTTTCTGCCTTATGCCGTCTGCGAAGGCCGATCCAAAGGCTGTTGAAACAGCTGTGAATCTTGGAAGGATCTTAGGAGCCACGCCCTATTTCCTCGATCCCCATGAGTACGATAGTCTCATGCAAGGCGTTGAGACGCTGCCAGGTTTGCTTGGCGCGGCGATGTTCCGGGCAGTGAGCCAGGCTACAGGCTGGCGCGACCTACTCCGATTCGCGGGCCTTGATTTTGCGCTGTCGACGTTTTCCGTTGATAGTCTAGATATTGCTCCTGTGGCCCTTAATGACAAAGAGGCCACACTCAGGTGGCTGGATGCGGCGCTAGCTGAGTTACAGGTCATGCGAAGGCTTGTTGCCGAGGGAGATCAGGAACGTCTATCTCTCGTCCTTGAAGATGTTGAGATGGATCGGCATCGATGGCTTGATGAACGTGCAAGGAACGCATGGACTGATGACACTTCTATGCCAGATGTTGGATCGGTTAACATCGGTGCTCAACTCTTCGGATTCAGACGCGGTTCTAGCAAAAAAGATTCGAAATAGCTCTGTTCGCTCTCATGGCGTCCAATAGTAATCTCGATCAAAGAACGAAAAAGGTCTTGATGGTCGCTCCAACCTCCTTTTTTAAGGATTATGGAGGACATATCCGGATCTTAGAGGAAGCGACAGCCCTTCAAACCCAAGGACACTCCATCGCCATCGTAACTTATCATATGGGTGACAATATGCCGGGTTTGACGATACATAGAACCTGGCCCCTGCCATATCGCGCAGACTATGAAGTCGGTTCTTCACGCCATAAGGTTATATTCGATTTATATTTATGGTTTAAGACGATCCAGGTCGGTCTACAATTCCAGCCAGATCTTGTTCATGGTCATATGCACGAAGGTGCACTTATTGGTGGCTTTGTAGCCCGGCTACTTCGCGTCCCTCTGGTTTTCGACTTTCAGGGAAGTTTAACCAGTGAGATGGTTGATCACGGTTTCCTAGCTCAGAACGGAAGGGTGTACTCTCTCTTCAAAAGAATTGAAAAGTTGGCTTGCAGGATTCCAGACGCCGTCCTAACCAGTTCTCTTCATGCCAAAGATCTGCTCATTAACGAATTTGAGGTTGACGGTGATTCAATATACCCGTTGCCAGACTGCGTCGATACCGTTCGGTTTGATCCAGAACGAGTTTCTGATGACGAAAAGATTGCCTTAAAACAGAAATTAGGCATTCCTTTGGATTGGCCGGTTGTCGCGTACCTGGGTCTTCTCGCCGATTACCAGGGAATACCAGAGATATTAAAGGCAGCGGCCGTTCTGAAAAAGGCTGGATCGGAAACCTTCTTTCTCGTTATGGGATTTCCAAGGTCCGAACACTATCAGGAGTTGGCTAACCACCTCGGCATTGCCGATCGTGTCTTATTTACAGGGAAAGTCCAATACCGTGACGCCCCCCGTTTTCTGTCCCTAGGCGATGTGGCCGTATCAGCGAAGATGTCCAACACAGAAGGAAGTGGAAAGGTGTTGAACTACATGGCGATGTCGATGCCAGTTGTTGCCTTTGATACGCCGGTCCACCGGGAATACCTGGCCGAATTTGGTATCTATGCACCGGTCGCTGATTATGAAGCAATGGCAGGGGCAATCGAATCTCTGATTCAGGATCTGGAACGAGCTCAATCTCTTGGGAACGAACTGCGTTCAAGGGCTATGAAAATGTACAGTTGGGAGGAAGCTGGAGCTCAAATTTCGAGCCTTTACAATCTCTTGACACGCTGATAATAATTAGATATACTGTTTATTCGCATATTAATCGTTAAAATCACAGGAACAGGGTGGGAGTTACCACACAAGTAGCAAAGTCAATTCGTACAATTATTGGATCTAGAAAGCGATATAGAGACAACATTGATTCAGGGGTGCGACGGTAGACGTTGCGCCCCTTATTTATGGAGACTTGGCTCATTCGCATGTAGCAGGGAGCAGGTGATAATTCATGAAAAACCGTCCTATCAAAACCTATGCACGTACAACTGATCCACTCGATTTACCAACCCTAATCGACGTCCAACTGAATTCCTTCGAGGTGTTCCGTAATGAGAGTTTGGCAGAACTCTTTGAGGAAATATCTCCGATCGTCAGCTTCAATGGTGATCTAAGTCTCTATTTTCCGAGCAACCACCCTGAAGTGGAAGGCTTCGATTTGAAGTATTGGTTTGAAGAGCCGAAATATAACGTGGATGAATGCGTAGAGCGCGATATGAGCTACGCTGCGCCGCTTTATGTAAAGGTAGTTCTCTATAGTACAGATTTGGATCAGCCAATTGCGCAGGATATCTTCATGGGCGATTTTCCCATTATGACGCCATCGGGTACGTTCATTATTAATGGCACCGAACGGGTCGTTGTTAGCCAGCTGATTCGATCACCTGGTGTTTATTTCGAGGTCCAAGAAGAGAGGACAACAGGACGTCCATTGGCTAAGGCCAAGCTGATACCGGATCGTGGCGCCTGGATGGAGTTTGAAACCCGGAAGACCGATTACTTGACGGTGAAATTTAATAGGAAGCGTACCGTACCAATCACGCTTTTCCTCAAAGCGCTGGCAGGAGTTGACGATCAACTCGGCGACACGCTTATTAAAGAAGGAACTGACGAGGAGATTCTAAAACTCTTCGAGGATGTAGATACCAATCCAGAGCATGTCTATATTCAGGGTAGTATCGAGCAGGAACCTGCTTGGGATCCGGACAAACCTATCGCCGAACAAGCTTTGATTGAATTCTACAAAAGAATGAGACCAGGCGACCCGCCGACGCTCGATAATGCAAGGCAATACTTGGTCGAGCAATTGTATGATCAACGTCGATACGACCTAGCTCGCGTTGGACGTTACAAGCTAAATAAACGGCTGAACCTTGAAGAGATCATCCCTGAAACTCACCGAACTCTGACCCAGCACGACATCATTCGCCTTGCGAAGCGAATGATCTTGATCAACAACGGCCAGATTGGGCCAGATGACATCGATCATCTTGGTAATCGTCGTGTCAAGACGGTTGGCGAGTTATTGCAGGCGAAACTGAGGGTTGGATTGCGCCGAATGGAACGGGTGGTACGTGAACGTATGTCAATCCGGGACGTTGAGACGCTTACCGCCGTGACTTTGATAAACATCAGGCCAGTCGTTGCCGCAATTCGCGAGTTTTTTGGTAGTTCGCAGTTGAGCCAGTTCATGGAACAGGCAAATCCATTGGCAGAATTAACCCATAAGCGAACATTGTCTGCCCTGGGTCCGGGTGGTCTGCGAAGAGAGCGGGCCGGATTTGAGGTCCGAGATGTTCACCATAGTCACTACGGTCGTATCTGCCCCATCGAAACACCCGAAGGACCAAATATCGGCCTTATCGGCCGGTTGGCTACCTATGGGCGGGTAAACAGCTACGGATTTATCGAGACGCCGTATCGCCGGGTGATTAATTCCATGGCCGGCGACGAAAAAGGATTGGCAGGGCATGACACATTCGAAAACATTGTCGATCCGGACAGCGGTGAGATCATCGTCGAAGCAGGAAAACGCATTAACCGAAATCACGCCAAGAAAATCCGGGAAGCCGGCATCGAGAGTGTGAGATTAATACCGTTTTTGACCGACGAGGTCGTTTATATGTCGGCCGACGAAGAGGACCGATACACAATTGCTCAGGCGAATGCCGAATTGGATGAAAGGAGACAATTTGTCGGTACTAGAATTTCGGCGCGCAGAAATCAGCAGTTCCGATTTTCGTCGGTTGGGCGAATTGATTTCATGGATGTGGCTCCCCGCCAGATCGTCGGAATCTCCGCGGCGCTTATCCCCTTCCTGGAGCATGATGACGCAAACAGGGCTCTAATGGGCTCGAACATGCAGCGCCAGGCAGTTCCTTTGCTAACTCCTGATGTAGCAGTTGTTAGCACCGGGATGGAGTGGCAGGCCGCTCTAAACTCGGGCCAGGTCGTGATCGCCGATGAAGATGGCGAGATCATAAGCGTTACCGGCGACAGGATCGTCGTTACCACGGACAACGGCCCTCATACCTACAATCTGAGAAAGTACAACCGCTCGAATCAGAGCACGTGCATTGATCAGCGACCAATAGTTGTCAAGGGTCAACGAATTAAGAAAGGAACAATACTCGCCGACAGCTCATCTACCCAATATGGTGAACTCGCCCTAGGACAGGATGTTATTGTCGCCTTCCTATCATGGGAAGGGGGAAACTTCGAGGACGCTATTTTAGTAAGTGAACGGCTTGTTCGTGAAGATCGTTTCACCTCAATTCATATTGAAAAGCATGAACTTGAGGCGCGAGATACCAAGCTAGGACCCGAGGAGATAACCTACGATATTCCCAATGTTAGTGAAGATGCTTTGAAAGATCTGGACGAACGCGGAATTATCCGGGTCGGCGCCTATGTAAATGAAAATGACATTCTGGTCGGCAAGATTACACCAAAAGGTGAAAAGGAATTGAGTCCAGAAGAGAAACTTCTGCGGGCGATTTTTGGTGACAAGGCCCGAGAGGTGAAAGACAGTAGCCTACGATTACCGAACGGCGCGAGAGGGAAGGTGGTTGACGTACAAGTCTTTGATCGCCAGCAGGATCGTGACTTGCCGGCTGGGGTTGAAACGATGGTGCGTGTTTCTGTCGCTCAGCGACGCAAGATCTCCGAAGGAGATAAAGTCGCAGGTAGGCATGGCAATAAGGGTGTCGTATCGAAAATCGTACCAGTGGAGGACATGCCCTTCCTTCCAGACGGCACGCCTGTAGACATTATATTGAATCCGATTGGCGTCCCTGGGCGTATGAACCTGGGCCAGATCTTGGAAACGCATCTTGGCTGGGCGGCAACACGGTTAGGTTTCCGGGCAGTTACCCCGGTATTCGACGGAGCTAACGAGGTCGAGATAGCATCCGAGTTGGCGAGAGCATGGATCGTTGATAGGGCCTGGGACGTGGTCACCGACTGGGCCTGGGATTGGTTAGAAGAAATCGAATACGACACCGAAACCTTGGATGATGACGACGAAGCTCGAGGCTTTTTTATCTCAGCCTGGTTAGCTGAGAGCGACTACGACATAGATCGCCTAGCCACCGACCACAACTATGCGAGACATACCATAGCCAGTGAGTGGTTGAAGGAACGAGGCTGGGATCCCGAAACTCTCCTGCCAACTGAAACGAGCGAGCTACGCAAAGCAGATTGGGAAAAATACAACGAGAAGGCAATCGAAGTATGCACCCGTGAATGGTTTCGCTTCATGAAGGAAACATACAGCGAGGATCTCGCGGACGAATTCGATATTGATCCTGTGACGATCGCCTACGATAAGCTAGCCGAGATCGCAGCCCGGCTATCCCTCGTTACGAGCATACCTTTACCGGTTCTCGGCAAAGAGAGATTAATTGATGGCAAATCCGGGCATCCCTTTGATCAACCGGTAACGGTAGGCGTCATTCACATGCTGAAACTTGCCCACCTTGTCGAGGATAAGGTCCATGCCAGATCGACCGGGCCATATTCATTGGTAACTCAGCAGCCTCTTGGTGGTAAAGCTCAATTTGGCGGTCAGCGATTTGGCGAGATGGAAGTTTGGGCCCTGGAAGCCTATGGCGCAGCCCATACTTTGCAAGAGATGCTGACCGTAAAATCAGATGACGTACAAGGGCGCGTGAAAACCTATGAGGCTATCGTAAAGAGTGAGAAAATCGACGAGCCAGGCATTCCGGCTTCATTCCGAGTCTTGGTCAAGGAGTTGCAGAGTCTAGGCCTTTCAATAGAAGCAGTTACCGAAGCTGGGACGACGATTCGCTTCGGTAAGGAAGACGATAAGCGTCATCGACATTGGGTCGGGACTGGTCTAATGGATCTTGCCAGGAA
>JAUVOB010000300.1 GCA_030599405.1 Chloroflexota bacterium
AATGGCGCCGGGCCAGATAGAATCTTGAGGTGTAGTAACAACGCCGGTCACCCAGGGCTTGACCAGGTACTTGTTAAGGTTGTTCCACATAAAGGCTACCGGCGTGTCATCGAGTAGCAAGTCCTGAGCCTGCTGATACAACTCCATTCGAGCCTCCGGATCAACCGTGGTATCGGCTTGATCAACCAGGGAGTCGTACTCCTCGTTGGCGTATCCGATATCCTCGACAAAGCCGGTGCTTCTGAAGTACACACTCAACCAGTTCTGGGGGTCCGGGTAATCGGCGCACCAGCCAAGAATGTACATCTGGGGCGCTGTTTCGATATCCTTCGTGAGTGCCGTATATGTGGTCGGTTCAACGGGATTCAATTCGACGTCCACGTCCAGGACCTCTTTCCATTTTGCTGCCAGCCACTCATGCCGGATGCGGTTTCGAGGCGTGTCGCCAAACGTATCTACGATTGGCGGGAGGTTCTCGACGGAGCCATAGCTTGACTCCGCCAAGGCTTGCTTCGCGCCTTCGGGATCAAAAGCCCAACGTGTCTCACCTTCCTTATAGCCAGGATATCCTGGCGGAATGAAGGTTAAGGTTGGGCTGCCAAGACCCTTGAGAACATCACGAACCCAGGCTTCACGGTCGAGGGCCATGGCGAACGCTTGCCGAACTTTTCGATCGCTGAACGGCTCTTTAAGCTGGTGGAATTCGAGATCAAAGGTGCATGATCCGGGGAAGATCATCGCCTCCTCAGATAGCACGGGATCAGCCTGTACTGTTGCCAAGTCCTCAGCTGCAAGATTGATAATATCGAATTCGTCGTTTCGATAGGCCTGGAATGCTACGGCCGTATCGTTGATGTACGAGAATTCGATATCCAAATTGCCTACACCGTCCCAGTAGTACTCGTTGGGAACGAAATACCCTCTCACGAAAGGTTCGAGGCTTTCCAGTACATACGGGCCGTTTCCGACGTGGTACTTGGAGCTATTCCACCAATTCTCGCCACCCTCTGAGATGAGCTCGGCCTTGGCCGGATAGGTGACCCACAAGGTCATCACTGTGTGGAAGTAGGGAGCGGGCTTGGACAGCTGGATCCTGAGTATACGACAATCTTCTTGCTCGTAATCCTCGCATGGATTGCCTTCCATGTCCAAAGCCTGAATGCTTTCCTGTACGGCTTCTTCTCCCTGGACGGCAACCTCGTCGGCGCCAATACGCCATTCGGGCGCACCCATGATCTCATCCGTAATGGCAGCGTACTCACCCGCTGTCGCCGGATTGATATTGCGCATTAGGGCGTCGCGGAATCGCAAGGCATTAAGGTTGCTACCATCGCTATATTTCAGATTCTCTCGCAGGGTGAACGTAAGCTGGGTGGCATCGTCCGTGTACTCCCATGACTCGGCCGCGCCGGGCACTGTTTTAAGCTCGGCATCCAGCTTCGTCAATCCCTCATAGATCAGTTGCAGATGGCCAATCTCATTGGCAAATGACGAGAGCTGGGGGTCGATAATATCTGGGTAGGTGCCGATATTGACACGTAGAGCCATTGATTCTTCGGCTGGGGTTGGGGCTACTATCTGCTCAGGCTCTCGCGTTACTTCTACTTCGATCTGTTCGATTACTACTCTTGTAACCTCTACTTGCTGTCCTTCTTCGATGATGGTTTCCGTGATTACACGGGTAACCTCAACTTCTTCGACCAGCGTTTCCGGTTGGCAGGCCGTCAAAGCCAGGGCAACCAGAAAGACCAGAACAACAGATGACCAAAAACTTCTCCGAGACATCTCTTCCTCCTTCTCCTAGGACTACTTATCTAAGCCTACTCGGAAGTGAGTGCTCTTGACCTACAAACCTTCCCAAATCTATAGATCAATATCCGTTGTAAACCGTGGTTCACAACGGGATCACGCAATGAGTGATAACACTCGAGTAATCGTCTTTTTCGTTGGCTCCCTACCTACATCGCTCAACAAGCCGATTACCCATTATTCGATTGTCAGGGCTAGTAAACCCCGCTTCCGAGGTCACCGAGCCACAAATGAGCTAGCCAGGCTTCTTCAATCATCGAGATCCTCAGGCTTGGTTTCTCCTTTACTCCACCAGAAAAGTTGCTTGAATTACTCCTGTGAAAAATGGCGAAAACAAAGAGAGACAATACGGGTTTCAGGAGCAATCGGGCAGGGGCAGCGGAGGAGGTGAGTTTGCCCCTGCCGGAAACGTATAAATTTCGCTGTTTCTCCCGGTGACCGGTTCTACTATGAATCGACCGGGAGAGAAGACATCACAATGATCAGTTTATGCTAAAATCCCCCAGATACATCAGACATCTGGGGGATTTTGTAGCTGGACGATCGTATTGTATTTCGTCCGATTAAGCGGCTAACCTCGCCACTGCTCAGTTGTACAATATTGAAATGGGTCAGGTGACTAACTTAAGGCGAAAGGCCAGGGAAATTGCCTCAGCCCGGTTGTTAACAGCTAGCTTGGAGAGGACTTGACTCACATGCGCCCTGGCGGTCGAACGGCTTACGTTTAGCCGCTCGGCAATTTCCGGGTTCGTCAATCCTTCAACCATAAGAACGAGCACCTCGCGTTCACGTGGAGTTAGATCGTCACCCGGAGTTGGGCCTTGACGAGCGCTTTGAATGAGGACTTGAGTGGCTTCGGGGGCCAAAGTAGAGCGGCCGGCATGAGCGGCCCGGATAGCTTCGGCGAGAGCATCGGCTGTCACGTTCTTTAAGAGATAGCTGATCGCGCCGGCCTGCAGTGCACCCTGCACCAGCTCCTTCTCGTCGAAACTAGTAAGGGCAACAACCTGAACCTCTGGACAGCGTTCCCGTATCTTGCGGGTTGCCGTGGCGCCATCCATTACCGGCATTACCAGGTCCATGAGGATAACATCTGGTTTGATTTCCTCGCAGATCTCGAGCGCATTTTGGCCGTTGTTTGCCTCGCCAACCATGACCAAATCAGAATTTACATTCAGGAACGCAACCAAACCTCTGCGAACCATGTCGTGGTCGTCGACAATCATCACCCGGATAGTATCTGATTCGTTCATAACCATTTCCTTTCTAACATTACTCCGCTGAACTCGATCATGAGGACGCGTCACCCGTTTCTTGGACGCCGTTTGCCAATCTGTCTTGCATCGACTCTTTCCAATGGACCGTGACGGTAGTCCCTTCACCCATTTGACTTTCGATGATCAGGACCGCACCAACCGCTTGCGCCCGTTCCCGCATAATGGCTAATCCAAGACAATCCGAGGCGATACAATCTGGATCAAATCCGTCGCCATTATCGCTAACTACCAGCGT
>JAUVOB010000088.1 GCA_030599405.1 Chloroflexota bacterium
AGTACACCGAAAACATAGACCCTAGACCAGCCGCTTGCCACGAGATCAGATGCATGCAGAGCGAGAACGATGAAGAGGGTGTTTCCTGCTATCCATATAGGAGGTATATCCATCAACTGCAAAACCGTAAAATCAGGACCATTGGCGAAAATGGCGAACAAGCCCAAGAGAAATTGGACGCCAAGAGTAAAGACCATTGAAACCAATATGACAGAAGTCAAATATTCAATTCGACTCGGTAATCTCACTAGAAACGGGAAATGAACAGCACGATTCGCCCTGGATGCCACAGATAAGGTCACAAGGAAAGCAAAGAGAGCACCGAAAAGCCCAAGTACCAATACGTAGTAATCCGCATCTGGAGTTTGCTGGCGGGGGTCGAAGAATATCATGTAAAAAACGAGGGCGAATAGCAAATAAAGCAGGCCAGTTAGAGATATAGTAATCGACTGCAGAAGGTATATCGATAGAGTGAGTATTCTCTGACTCAATTTACAGCCTCGGCATAGATCTCGGCAAGCGTTACGCGACTCTGCTGGATATGAGTTACGTCATAGCCGGCACTCAATAATATGCTGAGCACGTGGGGTCGCAGGGCAATAGCATCGTGATTAAGGACGATTTCGCGGCGTCCGGGGTTGATCTCGATATCTTGATGTAGATTCTCGAGTAGCGGGGCTAGCGTATACAAATCCCTATCTACCTGAATCGAAGTATGCGGTCGCTCTGCTAGAGCTTCCTGCATACTGCTTTCATAATGGACACTTCCCCGATTTAGTATCACAAGCTGGGTGCATATTTGCGTGACTTCAGTCAGCTGGTGCGAAGCAAGCACGATGGTTTTGCCATTACTATGCAATTGTTTGATTATTCTGCAAATATCCGCTTGTCCTTCTGGATCTAGGCCGTCTGAAGGTTCATCAAGCAGCAACAATGATGGGTTTCCGATAAGCGCTTGGGCGAGGGCAAGCCGCTGTCTCATACCCTTCGAGCACTCTCTTATCTTCTTGTCAGCCGCATCAAGCAGATCGACATTTGCCAGGCCCTGTTGTACTGCAACGTCGGCTTGTCTCTTTTTCATGTTGCTCAGAGATGCCATCATCGCCAAATAATGGTGAACGCGCATCTCACTTGGAAATAGAAGTCGTTCCGGCTTGTAGCCAACGGCAGGCCAGCTCTTAACAAGCGATCTGATATAACCTGAATCAGGGTTTAATGAGCCCGTGATGAGTCGGAACAGAGTTGTCTTTCCAGCCCCATTCGGACCGAGAATTCCCAAGACCTCACCAGGGATGATATCTAGGGAGACGTCGTCAATCGCAACGAGTGTTTGGTATCTTTTGGTGACGCCTTTTATCTGAATCACAGGTATGAAATCCTGATTTGTCGTAGATGCCAACTTTGCCGGCATTTACCAATGGGTGCATTGTAAGCGATCTAGAAGCCTTTAGTAACCTGGACGAACAATGCTTCGCATAAGAACCGGGCACCCTAAATCGGGCAGTAGTTTACCATTGGCCTCCCGATTCGACTAGGGATGGTGAGCCTGATATAATTCTACGCTTCGTTGAGAAGAAGCTACGCTGACTTTGCTTTGCGCGTTAGGCTTGGCGATGTCGTGTGATGTATAAGTTATTAAGAGGATATTTGGATGGACCTGGGACCATTTGCACCTTATTTAGCGGTCGCCGAGATAATTCTTGCTATAGTTCTTGTCGCGTTGGTATTGCTGCAAGCTAAAGGAACCGATCTGGGTGGTTTCATGGGTGGAGGAGATACGAGCGGTGGTTACCGGACACGGCGCGGCATCGAGGTTACGTTATACCGTGCAACTATCGGATTTTCCGTCGCATTCTTTATTTGTACTTTTCTGGCTTTCATCGCCTTTGGGCAGGCGATTTAGAGGAACCTAGTCAGGATACAGATACCCAACTGATTTGAAGTGAAAATCGACATTCGCTGGCAACTTCTCCTGGTTGTCATCTGCCTTGGTCTGGTAGTGTCTCTTCTTAGTTACCAGATTCAGAGCGCAGGTCTGTGTACCACTCGCGTTCCATCAACCGGTGGCCGGTTGGGCGTCGGCATGGTTGGTCGACCTGATAAGATCAACCCGCTCCTAGGAACCTCAAACCCCGTCGACTTAGAATTGATCAATCTCATCTATGACGGCCTGATGCGTTATGATGAGGATGGCAAGCCTGTACCCTCTTTGGCGAAAAGCTGGCATGTATCAGAGGATGGTAAAACACTTAGTTTCGAGCTAAGAGACGATATCAGCTGGCACGATGGTCAGCCTTTTACAGCGGCAGACGTAATATTCACCTACGGATTACTACAAAATGACGAATTCCCCGCGCCAGACTCGCTGAGGGGCCTGTGGAATTCAGTTATCATTAGCTCGACCAACGAATCATCCGTCGACCTCATCTTGCCACAGTCATATGGTCCTTTTCTGGATGCCACGACCTTGGGAATCCTACCGTCCCACATACTTAAAGGCGTTCCCGTAAATCAACTTGCGAATCACACTTTTAACAAATCGCCAGTGGGGACAGGTCCATTTGCAGTATCACATATCTTTAACTGGGAGGAATCCGGCCAGCTACGGCTGATACCAGATCCCCGGCACTGGCGAGGTGAAGTCCAGATAGATACCCTTGACTACCGTTTCTATCCTGATAATAAATCTGTAGGAGAGGCATTTTCAATAGGCGCTATTCAAGCGATATCTGGTATATCACCGGATGTTATTCCTGAGTTTCTGGCTCTTCCTGGGATCCGTCTCTATACATCGCCCAGCCGGCAGATCACCCAACTGTTGTTCAACCTGAGTAATAGTGGTTCATCTTTGTTAAGTTCGGTACAAGGTAGACAAGCGCTTGCCCTTGGGACGAACCGGCCTCTTCTGATAGATGAAGCTGTCACTGGGCAAGGGTTACCTCTTGAAGGACCTTACGTCCCCGGATCCTGGGCGTTTAATCCTGAAGTAATGGCGCCGGTTGACTACAATCCTGCGACTGCCTCCGCGATCCTTGAAGAGTTGGGTTGGCATAACGCCGATGGGACGGCAACGAGAGAAAAAGAAGGCACGCCCCTCGTACTCCAATTGCTGTTGGCCGACGGGGTTCCTGGTCGAGAGCTTGCCCAAACACTCGCCAGCCAATGGGCAGAGATAGGGATCGATGTCGAGCTAATCATGGTGGCACCGGACGAGATGACGACTGCGCTATCGGAGAGGACGTTTGATGTCGCGATAGTGAGCGTGCAGACACCTGGCGATCCAGATCTATATGACTTCTGGAGTCAAGAAGCGATTGTAAGCGGGCAGAATTACGGTGGATGGAACAATCGACGGGCGAGTGAGGATCTCGAAACAGCACGCCAATTGTACTTAGTTGACGAGCGCTTACCCTATTACACCGCGTTTCTCCAGTCTTATAGTGAAGACCTACCGGCGTTCACGTTGTTGCAGCACGTTGATAACTTTGCCCTTAGTGAAACGATTCAGAAAGCAGAAGTCGGTCGTTTCCAGCAACCCCGGGATCGGTATGATTCATTGCCCAACTGGTTTATGCTTTACCGCGAAGTGGCAGTTGCCTGCTCGGAAGATGAAGCTTAGCCAACCATTATTGCGTTCGATATTCGTTGGGGTCCAGATCTATTACGATAGTGGGGAAGGGCAGAGAGCTAGCTAGACTTTGGGTACCCCCACGATCTCTATCGGGCCGAACAAGACGGGTTGATTAACGTTTACTTCATGCCGTTTTATTAGCTCAAGGACAGCCAATAAAGTAACTGAAACCTCTAGCCAACCGGCTCGTCGTGAAAGAATATTGTTGAAGAACACCCGGCCGTTGAGTTTGACTTCCTCTTGAAGGCGCGAGATCTGGTCTTCAATCGTAACCCTGCGTTCCCGAACGACAACCGATACACTGTCATCAAGCATTGCCGCACGGTCTAAAGCGCTCTGAAACGCTTTCAATAACGAGTCTCGATCGAACTCTCCAACATCGAGGCGCCGGTCAAGTTGGGGAACTGGGGCAACTCGTAAGTAGGATCGTAAGCCGGCTTTTTCCCTAAAACCCAGCCATTCGGCTGAATCCTTAAACCGCTTATATACTCTCAATTGCCTGGCCAGGGCCTCTGCCGGATCTTCTTCATCTTCGTCCGAAAGGTCGAGGGGTGTTTCGGGAAGTAAGGCCCTGCTCTTTATCACGAGAAGTCTCGCTCCTATCACTAGGAAATCAGACAGACGTTCAACCCGGTTTTCAGTTAGATTGGCCATTTGTTTCAGATATTGATCGGTGACTGCCACGAGAGAAATGGCGGTGATATCCAGTTCGTTCCGTTGGATTAGGTGAAGGAGGAGATCGAGCGGCCCAGAGTAGGCAGGCAGATGGACAGAGTAACTACTTCCAGTAGGATGGAGTACGGACACGTCAGCTCCCACTCCCGACAATCGCCAGTACAACTACGACGAGTAGGAAGAATGCGATAGCCGCGCCGACGATGATGATCATTCGGCGTTCGTCCTGTTTCCTCTTAAGAACTCGCTTTCTAATCTCTGCCTGGCGTCGTTGTTCGATGGCCAGCATCTCGGACATCCGGTCGATCGAAGCCGATTCCTCTTCCTGCTTAAGGAGTGCCACATTCTTCATTTGCTCATGAAGACGATCGGCTGTCGTGCGCCTTTCTTGAGTGACGAAGCGGGACAGAAGATCAAGCGACTCGCCACAATTGAGGCAAAGATCGTATCCCGACCAGTTAACGTGCCGGCAATGCTGACATACTCGAGACAAGGACGAGCCGCAACGTAAACAAACAATTTCATCGTCCTCGTGATAGGCTGAACAAACCGGACACAGATGCCCGGTAAGCAGTACATTATCACCGCAGATCTTGCACTGGACTTCGCTGTCATTTTCGGAAACTTTTATGTCGTTGCGGCAGCTAGGACAGGTTATTCCAATGTCCTTGTCGGTCACGATATCGTCTCTCTAGGTCTAAGGATGCAGTAAACAAAACCATTCATTTCAACAAGATCCGTTGTTTCGTATTGCCGGCCAATAACTTCGAGAACCGGAGCCGGGTAGAACTGGGCCCGAAAAACGACCGAATCGAATTGTTGTTTTTCAAGCATATCAAGCATCTCCGTCAAATCAACCTGCTGATTATTATACAGATTCAGGAGTTGCGTCGGATTAGTTACGATGTCTCTGCCGAGATATAACCCGAATCCTGCCTCTTCACTAAATGCCGCGCTTTCACCTTTGGCTATCAACTCTGAAATCATGATCCCGGCCTGGGTATCCGTGGCGTCTGGTGGTCGGCCAATTAAGCCAACACCAGCCGAATCAACGTAGGGCACAGCTTCAGGAGGCATGCTAGCTGAGCAGGATGTTTGGGGCGGGACATTGGTTGCCGTCTCTTTTCCGAGTATATTGGCTATGGTCCGCAGGGTTGGGGAATGGGTAGGCATGTGGAAAACTTTGTTGGCCTGCACCAGCAATAGTATCGAGATGACGATAATGGATGCTGCGTACCATCTGCTACCCTGACGTTCAGTATGATTGAGAACGCGGTTGAAGGCCAATCCTGCCAGGATGCATCCTGCGGCAATGGCTGTAGCGAAGTACGATTCACCTGCACCCCATTTTCCAGCAGTTAGGCCGTTAACAGATGCCACGGCGAACCATATTGCATAAATGGAAAGCCGTTCAAAGTAAAACTGGTAAAAGGCCAGAGCTGCGGCAGCGACAAGGATCACTGTATGGAGATTAAACCACTGCTTAAGTAGGCCGATGCTCTGTCCTGGTATAAAAGGATTTACATTCGCTGTTACCGTATTGACCAGCCATTGTCCTCCCGTAGCGATATCAATGAGGAAAAAGATCATCGCAGTGACAGCAGCAAAGCCTAGAGCCCAAATAATGGCTCGTTTTGTCTGGCGTAAAAATAGAAACAGAAAAACAGCGGCAACGGTAGCGTAAGCGAGTTGTTTTGTATAGCCGGCGAGAAGTAAAAGAACCATCACTGCTAGCAGACCCCGGTTGTTCCGTTTGCCTTCTAATTCTTCTTTCTCTACGACAACTGTTACCAGGACAACAGCCAATACCTCGAACATGACCATGAACATATGCTGCCTGAACAAGGGCCCCACATGGTAGATGTAATTTGAGGCCAGGAATGCCAATCCCGCCAGCGATGAAATCCACCATCTTTTCCCCTGGCGATGAACAGCATAGCCTATCACTGAGGCAGTAATAAGCGTGCCAATGAAGGAGACCAACCTGCCTGTCCAGTACTGTGGGCCAAAGATCCAAACAAACGGGACAATTACGAGGTGATAGACAGGTGGATAGTTGGATGAGTAAAACGGGTAGGTGCTGTTGTCTTGATACGGCCACTGACCGCGACTGAACATCAA
>JAUVOB010000083.1 GCA_030599405.1 Chloroflexota bacterium
ACCGCCAACTAAGGGAAGGCGGAAATCGTCGCGGTTGAGTAAAATAAAATTGTATTAAATACATCAAAGCCGCCTTTGTGCCGCGGATATATTCGCGAGGAAGTGAAACCCTTCACACCATGTTCGGATACTATACGAGAACTCGGAATTGACCATAAGTGATTGTTTCGAAGAGTCTAAACCTGTTAGGCCGGTTATAGGTACAAAGGGCTAGTTACATAACCGATGGTATGCGATAATATACTGTCAGCGCCAAACAGTCCCATTTAATGTGCGCAAGCCCACCTTTCCCCAGGGTGGGCTTCCCTTTTTTAGGGGAACCTCCCACTACCCACACCCGAATATTCACCCAGTCAATAGCCATCTCTTGGTGTGACGCAGATGGCTGATGCCCCCTTCTCTACCATAGATAGCTACGCGGTTGACGCTAAGATGAGTGATAGACGTTAAGGAGGTACAATCCCCTCATCCTTAGGTCGGGATTGAGATCTGAATGTTTATTTTGCTGAAACGTTCGATGGCGATCGAAAAAGACCGTTAGTAATGGCCATGCGAGCCGGTCTGGCTAACTTCGCAGATGCACCAACTGCAGCGAGTAAAAAAAATCTGCCATCGCCACCGTAGAGGTCCAGACTGTACGCCTGAGCAGGCTGACGACAGATTTAAGAAAGATAGCCGAATTTGAGATCCGGCCCCTAGAGCTATCCGAAATTGACCTGGAAGATTTACTCCAAGAGGTCATCGAAATATCACAGGAACAGCCGCAAGCATTCGAACGCGATATTCGCCTAACGCTATCCGACGTACCATGGCCTTTGCCGAATATCTCTGGAGACTGGGATTTGATTTTCCTCGCCGTCTACAACCTCTTGGACAATGCGCTGAAATTTAGCCAGCCCGGAGATACTGTCGAGGTTCGTGGTCGAGAGGATCGCCAGTTCGTCTATATCGAAGTAGCAGACACGGGGCCTGGTATCCAGGATACTGACTTGCCGCACGTTTGGGAGGAGTTATATCGGGGGGAAGGTGGTCGCTCGGTTCCAGGTAGCGGACTTGGGTTAGCCTTGGTTCGGGCTATCGCAGAACGTCACAGCGGTTCGGTCTCGATAGCCAGCAGATCAGGACATGGAACCGTAGCGACGATGCAACTACCGATTCATGCGCCTTCAAGCTAGGCTTATTGCAGTTCAGAGGCCAACAAGAGATGGTTGCGTAATCCCTGCGGGCGAGGGAATAACGGGACAATGCAAGAAATCGCATCTCCGATTCCCTTAATCTGCGTATACGCTTTCCTTGAGCTCCGCGATGAAAGGTAATGTACGGTGGTTATCGGCAAAATCTAGCCCATACCCTACAACCCAGACATCCGGAATATCAAATCCAAGATAATCTACTACAACATCCAGGCTGTCTCGTTCCTTCCGTACCAGGACGCAGGTCTTCAGCGACGCTGGCTCTCTCTCTCCGAGGACGCGATACAGATACTTCAGTGTACGTCCCGAGTCGACAATATCCTCCACGATAACTACGTGCTTGTCTTGGATCGGTTCGCGTAGATCCATGATCAGCCGCACTTCGCCTGTGCTTGTAGTTGTGTCACCATAGCTAGAAAGAGCCATGAAATCAACGCTATGCGATTTGGATAGCTGGCGAGCTAAATCGGCGAGAAAGATGAACGCCCCCTTCAAGATGCCAACAAGGAAGATCCGCTCGACGTCTGCATAGTCGTGCGCAAGTTGCTGAGCAAGCTCGGTGACCCGGCCTTGGATGGCCTCTTCGGAAACAAGCACGCGAGCTAAATCTGGGTGTAATTCGTTCATCCTGCTCTCTCCTGACAAAACCTATCAAACTAATTCATTAAGAAGTGCCACCAAACCCTGGGTGATCTGCTCCACGGTTCCGGTCAGATACTCCTGCCGCCTTTCACGGGATGGGGCTTGGGCGAGTCCAGAAACCATCGTCGGCGATCCTGTCAATCCAATCATCGTCTTCTCCACCTCGATGTCGCTTTCGCCCCAGATGGTCACGAGATCTTCAGAGAACACCCTTTCTTTAATTCGATAGTTCATAAACCTCGGTTCGTTGCTGGCGGTCTTAACCGAGACTACGGCGGGTAAGCTAGTCTGAAGCACCTCTACACCGCCGGGCACTTCTCGTCGACCATTGATTAAGTGCTTATCCTTGTCTAGAACTATTCGATCAACCAGTGTAATCTGATTCCAACTCAGCCACTCAGCAAGCCCAGGTGGCACCTGTCCTGTGGCCCCGTCAGAAGATTCTTCACCGCAGAGGACTAGATCCACGCCGCCGATATGATCGATCCCCCTGGCCAGAGTATAGGTGGTCGCCAATGTGTCGGCCCCGCCAAAAGCAGGATCGCTTAATAGAAAAATGCGCTCCGCACCCATCGCCAGGCCGACGCGCAAGAATGGCTCAAAAAACGGTGGGCCCATAGATAAAATATCAACTCTTCCTCCGTGAATATCCTTGAGGGATAGGGCCAACTCCAGCGCATTCATGTCAGGCGGATTTATTTCAGAGCGCGCGTTAGCCCGATCTAGAAGGTTCGTTGAGTAATCGACCCCCACTTCTTCTGGTTTTGGGGTTACTTTCATGCAAACCACTATACGTATATCAGGCACCGTATTCCTTCCTAAATCCATGAACCGGTGACGGAGGTTGACCTATCACGCTGGTCTCTCGGCCACTCTATCTTCCCGCAACGCCTTAATAAGTAAAGGTATGATTTCATGAACATCGCCAACGATACAATAATCCGCGTATTCAAAGATAGGTGCATCGCGATCGGAGTTGATGGCGATTATCGTTTCAGCCTCCTGGATGCCTACGACGAAGTGAAAGGCGCCACTAATACCGCAGACAATAACCAGGTTCGGCCGGCAAACAACACCCGTCTGTCCAATTTGGCGTTCCCTCTCCACAAATCCATCGTCAACCGGTGGTCGCGTCGCTCCGTAATCCCCGTCGAGCAGTTGGGCGAGATCATTAAGCATTTCGAAATTGCCTTCCACACCTCTTCCACCGGCGACGAGAACAGGCGCTTGTGTCAGATCCACACCCTCGCCAATGACCCTCTCAACCACACGAGTACGAATGATCTCATCAGGAATCTCAATCTCAGGGCGGATAAGTTGGCCACTTTTTACTGCGGACATTTTGCTTGGTAGAAACACCCCGGGCCGTACGGTAGCCATTTGCGGCCTGTGCTTCTCCATCTCGATCAGGGCTAAAATCCCCCCACCAAATCCAGAGACTTCGCAAACAAGCCTGCCCTCTTCCACATCTAGTTGTAGACCAGTGCAATCGGCGTTCAAACCAGTTCGCAACCTCACAGCGAGGCGACCAGCTAAATCTCGCCCGTCCATCGTTGCCCCAAGCAGAAATATACCGGGCCTATAGACATCTATGATCTGGTACGCAACATGGGTATAGGCATCTACTGTGAAGAGCTCTAATTTTGGGTTGTCGATGAGGATGACTCTATCAGCTCCATAGTCAAAGGCCTCAGACGCTGCGCCGGCAACCTGGTAGCCTAATAACAAACCCGTGAGCGTCCAGCCAGCATGGCTGGCCAGTTCGCGCCCCTTGGATAGCAACTCCAGCGAAACAGGAGCCAGACCGGCGCCCCGATGCTCGAGAAAGATACAGATATCCTTTTTCTCCGATTCTTTGCTATAGAGCGAGGCGACCATTGGAAATTCCTATTATTAAACGATTATCAATGCGAACACAAGGTATTAACTTCTTGTTCCATTCGTACTCTTAAGGCATTCGAGCAAGGGAATTTACCACCATGCTCTGCATTAATTAGCTCGTCTAGGCCAGCTAACGATGGCAGAAGAAACCAATTGTTATCCAGAAGGCCTAACCAAATTCTTGGGTCGACAAATAGGGATTATTTCCGGGCAACAGCAATTAACCGCTCTGCCACATGGTCATATGGAGCCCCATTAAGATCCCCATATAGTTCAACAGACTTGAATCCACTTTCCTTCAGTAACTCGACCAGTTCAGCGCCTGAATAAAGCCAATGGGTAATCGTGAATTCGGTTCGCTTATTGTCCTTTATCAAGATCTGGCGGTTTCGCATGATGGTCCAGTTTCTTTCGACAAGGCGATCTACGAGAAGCAACATTCCTTCTATTTCTCGCCAGTCGCGAGGTTGAAATATGCGGGCCAATACTTCCCTTCCGATCAGATCAATGATGAAGACGCCGCCTTTCTTTAGCGACCAATAAACGTTAAGCAACACCTGTTGATTATCAGATGGAAGCTCAAAAAACCCAAAAGATGTAAACAAAGATAAGGCGCCATCGTATGCATCGGGTCGTACAAATCGCCGCATGTCCTCCTGTACAAACTCGATAGCCAGATCTTCTAAATTTGCTCGTCCGCGGGCTTCTTCCAAGTATGACGCTGTTCTATCAACACCAGTCACCTGAAACCCGCGCCTGGCCAATTCAAGCGAGTGGCGTCCAGGACCGCAAGCGAGGTCCAGAATGGATGCTTCGGTTTCGATTTTCATCAAATCGAGCGCACGTGAAAGCTGTACCGGCGATTTCTCCCAGGCATCCTGGTCGAACATGAACGGTGCCATTTCAGTCCAGAATTCATCATCCTGGTGCCATACAACCTTCTCACTCATAGTGCATCCAATTGTTCATACTATTCTACGCACGAGAGGGCTGCGATTTCGGCCACGTCTTTCACGATTAATCCGCTTGTCCGATCCCCTTTTACGCTATCTTCCAGACAGGTCAAACAGAAGGGACAGGCCGTAGCTAAGAGGTTGGCACCCGTAGCCTTTGCTTCATGGACTCGTAAATCTGAAAAACGCATCCCCGGATCGGTCTCCATCCACATTCGCCCACCACCAGCTCCACAACATAGAGTATCTTCTCCTATTCGCTCCATCTCCTCAAGCTTCAGCCCGGGAATGGCATCTAGGATTTTACGGGCCGCCTGCGTTTCTTGATTGCGCCGGGCAAGATAGCAGGGATCATGATAGGTGACCGTCCCATCGATCGGTTTTGCTAGATCCAGTTTTTCTGTATCAATCAAATCGGCGATGAAAGTTGTATAGTGGGTCACCTCAATGCGCTTATCCAGGAAATGATTCTGATTCTTGAAGGCATCATAGCAGTGGGGAGAGATCACCATCATGCGATGGACTCCCTTTTCGTCCAAAGTATGCGCAGCATGCTCGGCAACCTCCTGAAAGTATTGCCTGTGTCCGAGCGACAGGACAGCTTCACCGCAGCAAGGTTCATCATCCTTGAGGACGCCAAAGGGGACTTTCGCAGCTCTTAGAAGATGGACGATGGCTTTAGCAATCATTTGGGCTCGTCGATCGTAGGCTGATGTGCAGCCAATGTACAACAAGACATCGTGCTTGGCAGGATCGTAGTAATGAAGTTCCAGGTCTTTGGCCCAGATCGACCTATGTGACGGTGGCTGCGACCAGGGATTGTTGTTCCAGTAGACGGACCAGAGCAAAGAAGGAGATCCCGGCGGGGTTTCTCTGTCGTGCCAGGCTAACTGGCGCAGACCGAGGATGACATCCGATATGGTTACTCCTCTAGGGCAGTAGGCTTCACAATAGGCACAGGTCGTACACAACCACAGGTTGGCGGTGTTCAAGGGCAGACCCAGTTGGGCTTCTCTTATCATCGAACGAACAGATATGGTCTCTTCGCTTACCAGGCCCCAGGGGCAATTGGCCGTACAGGAGCCGCACTGGTAACAGATAGTCGCGGCGCCTCCGGTGAGTTCTATCAACTCCTCCCAAATGGCGTCATCTATAATCAGATGGTCGGTTTCAGACACGTTCGATCTCCATGCCATCCGTAACTAAATTTCGCCGGATGATCTCGTCCATCTCGGTAACCTTCTCGGCGAACTCTTTTCCTTCGGCGGCCGATATCCAGCGAAGCTGCAACCTCTCAGTATCAACGCCCTTTCGCTTGTATTTTCGCTGCCAATGTTTGAAGCGTTTTTCCGTTAGACGATTCGCGTAATTATAGTGACAGTCAGATCCCGTCTCGGTCAGGCGGCACCCAGTAACCAGCACTGCCCCCGCCCCGCTCTCGAACGCTCGAGCGATGAAATCCTCTTCAATGCGAGCTGAACACATCATCCGGATGATACGCGCCGATGCCGGGTATTGTCTTTTCTCGATCCCGGCTAGGTCAGCCCCCGCATAAGAGCACCAGTTGCAGGTAAATACCAGGCACTTCGTTTCCGGTTCTTCGGCCAGCGCGGCGTCAATCTGGGATAAAAGCTGTTCCTTGGTGAAATACGGCATGTCGATGGCGTCGAAATTGCATTCTGCCGCGCAGGTCCCACAGCCCATGCAAGCAGCTTCCAGAATGCGGATAGTTCCACCCTTCCCAACTGGTCCGATTTGCTCGATGGCGCTGAAAGGGCAGACCTTGACACAACGCATGCAACCTGAGCATAGATCAAGATCAACCTCGGCCGTCAGGGGTTCTTTCTCAATGATACCCCGTGACAGGAGCGAACCTGCCTTGGCTGCGGCTGCAAGGGCCTGGGCCATTGATTCGCGGACATCTTTAGCTCCCTGGGCTGCTCCCGCCAA
>JAUVOB010000363.1 GCA_030599405.1 Chloroflexota bacterium
GATAGGGACCTTCACCCCAGCCATTTCGGCTACCTGAGCTCCCCAAGCCCCAGAACAGTTGACAACCACCGGGGCACTTAATTCGCCATCTTGTGTGCGAACTCCGCTGACTTTGCCACTTTTAAATATGACGTCAAGCACTCGATTTTCTTGGATGATCCTAGCGCCTTGTCTTCGAGCTGCCTGGGCAAAGGCGTTAACCGTCAAGTATGGATCCGCATACCCACTTTCCGGCTCAAACGCAGCGGAGACAAGATCAGCGGTACTCAACCCTGGCAGTATCTCCGAGACGGCTTCTGTTTGAAGGATCTCAGTCTCTATGCCAAGCGCTTGCTGCAAGGCGATGTTAGATTCAAGACCTTGACGATCCTTGGCGTCAACAAGCAGTAAGAATCCCGTCTTCGTGAATCCGCACTCGCCCCCAATTCGCTCATCGAACTCCTGAAATACGCCAAGGCTGTATAAAGCCATGCGCGCTGTCAACTCGTTGGAGTAATGTTGTCGAATGATGGCCGATGATTTTCCTGAAGGACTATCGCCTACTGTACTTTTGTCGACGACTGCCACCGTCAATCCTCGACGAGCTAACTCGTAGGCGTTGCAGCATCCCATGATCCCGCCACCAATGATGATGACATCGAAAGTATTGGACCTTCCCCCTCCTCTTGACACCCGGGAAACTAGCTTACGATCCTCAATCATTGTTTTCCTCCTTGCAATGGTTTTCAGTATGGCGTTTTAAATGCTAAAAAGGCAGGTCCTAATGAGCTGTACGGATTAGGGCGAGTATCGCTGAATCGCCTGATAGATCGCCTGGGTTCCAAATTCTATCGCATCGACGGGGACTCTCTCATTGGCTGCGTGGACCAATCCGATCCGGTTGAAATCTTCTGGAAGCTTCAGGGGTGTGAACCCATAGGTCTGTATCCCAAGCCGGGCGAATATCCGGGCATCGGTCACGCCTGCCAGCAGAAACGGCACAGGAACCGAACCGGGATCAGCCTCACTCAGTATATCAGCCAAGATATCGTAGATACCCATGTCGGGCTCAGCCGGCGTCGGATCATGGCGAATGATCTCAAATTCAACATTATTCCCCACGATCTGCTTGAGTTCGCCTATTATATCCAGCGGCTCGTACCCAGGCAGCAGCCGTCCATCAATGTCGACCGTAACCTTACTCGGTATTACGTTGACCTTGTTCCCACCCTGTACAATTGTTGCATTCACCGTGTTTCGAAACAGGGGCTCGAAAAAACGACCGACTTCATTGAGCTGAGCAAGTGCCAGGTCTGTACGGTCAGGATCTAGCAGAGCACCGATATCTACATCCGATGAAGGCGATATATTCTTGGCCATCAGCTCTATCATCCCCTCGGTTACGCTGGTAATATGAACAGGTAACCGCTTCTGATCGAGATCGGTGAGAAATTGGCCTAGCCTGGCCATCGTACCCCCGCGCATCGGCTGGGCGCCATGCCCACCCGGTCCGGTGATCGTCGCCCTCATCCAACATAACTGTTTCTCAGCAATTTGAATTGGATAAAAACGACGGCCGCCAAGATGCAACGTCGACCCACCGACCTCTCCAAGAGCGTATCGGATGCCTTCGAAAAGCTCGGGATGGGAATCAACAAGAAAGCTTGCCCCCTGATCGCCACCGGCTTCTTCATCAGCCACTATGGCAAGCACGATGTCTCCAGCCGGCGGTTGATCCGTTGCCGTAGCCCGCACAAAGGCGGCCAGCATCATAGCTACACCACCCTTCATGTCCAGCGCTCCTCGCCCCCAGACATATCCATCAACGATCTTGGCCTCAAAAGGGGGATGCGTCCACAACTGGCCATCGGTTGTTACCACATCGACATGGCCGTAAAGGAGAAAGGGTGGCGCGATACCCCTTCCCTTAATACGGGCGACAAGATTCGCTCTGTTGGGCTGGCTTTCGAGAACCGTTGAATCGATGTCGGCGCCATCAAGCGTATCCTTGATATAGGAGATGCATGCCGCCTCGTTTCCTGGTGGGTTGGTTGTGTCAATGCGAATCAGATTTCGGAGCAAGTCCACAGGATTGATTTGATCTTGTGAGTTCGCATTTCGATTGGACATATTGAGTAACTACTCGCCTTTTATTATGGGTTCTACAAGAAGGATCAGATCGTCGTGTATATTATCGAGTAGATTCAGCAGCTGGCAGCCGAGAGATGCAGGCCAGCACAGGTATCAATGGTTGGTCGAACGATCGCCATCAGATGGATTCATACATGGATACCTAGCGGTTGAAGACAAAGGATCTTTCCTTGATTAAGCGGCCATTTACCGAAACCATCATGCGGTAAACACCCTCTTCCTTTGGTTGCCTGCTCTTTTCGACGAAGTGTATGGTCTTAGAAACGTGCTTGACCGCGTCCGTCGCTATTGTACCGTGCCAGAGGTGGTATCTGCTCTGGCGCCGGTTTTTTCCTTTTCCGGGCTCGTCCATATTAAGGAACAGTATAACTTGGGCACTGTCTTGGGAAAGGTTCGCGACAGCTTTGCGCACGTAATCGGACTCGTCATCCAATAACGGTTGGAGCAGACCATGAAGCGGAGAAGGGTCTTGTTTCAGCTCTGCAATATGGGCCAACATGACGCCCCGCGGCCGGAACGACTCTGTAACTAGCCGGCGCACAGCGGAATCGGGATCGAACGTCCACTCCCTAACCTCAGACATAATCGAACCGACGCCATTCTCGATTATCAGGTTATGCAATATTGCGGCCGATAATTCTCTGGGCCAGGTACCTTCCAGGGCTCCTGTAAAA
>JAUVOB010000343.1 GCA_030599405.1 Chloroflexota bacterium
ATCGATCGCATCGGCGGCAGCACAGGGGTCAAGCTCAGGAACAGCGGCCGAGGAGCTGGGTGAAGATCTCGTCCTGCGACATGTGAAAACGCCGACATCCGAAATCATCGATCTTCTCCCCGTGCAGGATACATACATCACGTCGAATCGACCGAATCAAAATTATGGTCAAGCCACGGATTTTTGGGTCGGCTATGATCTGGATCGTACAGGCGGCGGTGCTCAGAGACCCTATATCCAATGGGGAATCGGCATAGTTCCGGAATACGTCACAATAAACAGTGCTGAACTCTGGTATTACATCTATAGTGTAAGACCAGGCGGCGATCCGCCGATGGCGACCAACGTACGTCACTTGCTCGACTCCTGGATTGCCGACACCCTAACGTGGAACAATGCACAAAATGTGGATTGGGGGAGCATTGCGATAGAAGGGGAGGTACCTGGTTCTGTTGGCTGGCGTTGGTTGGATGTAACCGATCTGGTTAAAGATTGGACCAGTGGAGGACATGAAAACAACGGTCTCGTCGTCCTGGGAGACGAACGCGTTCAGGAAAGGGAGCGGGGAATTCATTCCAGAAACGCATTGATTAGGGTACGCCCGTTCTTACGGATCAATTACTCTTTGACAACTGATACCATACCGCCAACGGCGAGTATGGTGCCATTCCCAGAACCGATTATCGGACACAGTGATTTCAATGTCAGCTGGACCGGGCAGGATGACCCTGGCGGAACAGGGATCGATTACTTCGACGTACAGTATGATGCAGACGGCGATAATCTGGGCTGGATCAATTGGCTCCTGCACACCACGAATACCACTGCAAGCTTCTCAGGCGAATGTACGGCCTACCAATTTCGAGTCAGGGCTACCGACAAAGCAGGAAACCTCTCGAACTGGAGCGATCCTGAGGCGATTACGGTAGACAACTGCGCTCCGGAAAGCAGGGTGTTGCCCTTCGTTCCGCCCACGATCCAGACGAACACATTTCAGGTTGAATGGACCGGCGATGATGGACCAAATGGCTCTGGTATCGAATACTTCACCATCCGTTATCGCCGAAATAATGAAAGTTGGGTGCTTTGGCCCCCCCTCCAGAGACCTGTTACAGTTACTGTTGACCTATTTACTGCGTCTGGTGACGCTACCTATAGCTTCGAAGCGACGGCTGTCGATAAACTTGGCAACGAAGAGACCTTTAACGGTGTGCCCGAGGCGATCGTTATCGTTGATACTGAACCACCTTTTGTGGAACCCTATGCCGTGCTGCCATTGATCTACAAAGACGCGAATTAACCTGATCACCTTTGGTTGGCGCTTTGTCTAAATGAGATAATTACAGGCCTGGAGCTGCCGGTTCGATATCTTATTGCGTTTAGATCCACTTAGCAGGCCAGCTTCGAGATATTGCATACAGAGACCCCAGCCATACGAATGGCTGGGGTCTCTTTTTACTCGCTGTGGCTTGCTTTGACTTAACCCTTGGACCATCGGCAATATTCTCGATCCTCGAGAATGATGATCTTAAGTCTCTCAAAGGCCCAAAGTATACCGAGAATCGGTCAAATGGAGGTTTATCCCGTCGACTTTTGTACCGTGGCTCCATCATATAAGATAGTGAAGCGGAAATTCGGTTGGTCCCCTTTCAGTCACAACGCCGGACCGGTAAGAGGTCGGTGATGATACATTGTTCCATCGGGACAGAAGGACCGTGTTTATTTTGGGGAACAAATCCCGAAAACAAAAAGCTAATTCAATGCCAGCCGTCGTAACTCGACGGAACCTAGCGGATTCCGGCCGTGACCTGGATGCACGATCTGTGGAGCAGTATCGATTAGCCTTTTGAGGCTTGTCCTCAGGAGAGGCCAAGATTCCGCAAAATAGCGCTGTAGTCGCGGGCTGCGGCCCGAAGCAGTTACCAGATCCCCCACAAAGGCACCATCACCGACCAGAAGAGAACTAGATCCGAGAGTGTGTCCTGGAGTGTGTAACACCCTGGCTTTCAAGCCGAGATTGGTAAGATCATCTCCATCCTCAAGGAGAATGTCAGCCGTCGTGGGGGGTGTTGGCCAAAATCGTTGAATTGTGGAATACATGCGCTTAACCAATCTTCCACGTCCCCTCGCGGTACCAAGCCGTGTTTCACCCAAGGACATGGCTTCGCTATCCGCTCTGTGTACGGCAATCGGGGCCCCGGTTATCTCTCGCAAGGCGGCCGCACTACCGTAGTGGTCGACATGGGCGTGGGTGATGAAAATTAAGCCGAGGTCATCATAGCCGAGGGATTCTATCTTCCGTAGGATACGCCCCTCCTCTCCGGGAATCCCCGCGTCGACCAGAATCACACCGCCACTATGCTCCACTAAATAGGCGCGAGACATGAATAGCTTTAAAGAAACAACCTTGAGAGCCATGTCAGCTCCGCCTGATTCCATAGCAGGGCTCTACTTGATATATTCGATCCAGGTTTCCGTCCATTCAGGGTCAGCTCGTAGCAAGCGTTTCTTTTTCAGGTTTTGCTTCATAATCCTGCGAACGTTCTGATCCTCAACAACCATCCACTTCTCCATGAACGGTTTGCCGATCTCTGGCAGTGCAGCCACAACAACACTCCAGCAGTATCCAAGGGCCTTGCCGAGGGCTTGGAATTCGACAGATCGATGGTTCGTCTCGTCAAGAAGTGAACGGGTGATTGCGTCGAGGATCTGAAGCACGCGTTGGCCTATCTCGACCTCACCAAGTAATCCCGGTTCACATAGTCCCGCTGCAACTGCTCGTCTCTCTAGCAAATTGCCTTCACTCCATCTTATCATCTCAGTAAGAAGCGCCTTCATATCAGAGCGCCCTAGACGCTGCAAGGCCATCGCCACAGCCTCCCGTATTCGCCAGCGAGGATCAGATGCGCACTCTCGTAGCGTCTTCAGGGCTTCCAG
>JAUVOB010000418.1 GCA_030599405.1 Chloroflexota bacterium
ACTGGCAGAACGACCGGTTCGTATTAGCACCACGTGCACCGTCTTCGCCGAATCTGAGGTTCTTTCTTGGCTAGGAAAGGGAAAAAAGATTGAAGATATTTTGATGGGCGTCCACCAGTCGATCGCTAAGCGCTCAATCGGTTTATTGCGACGCGTTGGTATTGAGAAGGAGGTCACCTTTTCCGGAGGTGTGGCCCTGAATACGGGCATGATCTACGCCTTGGAGGACAATCTAGGCCTGGAGTTGAATGTGAGCGAGGAGTCCCACTATATGGGGGCCCTAGGAGCGGCCTTGTTTGCTCTGGACCATATCCAGGCCAGTAGGATTCCTACCGCGGATTCCGCCGGGGCTGTTAGATCGCATGGGACATAGGGCTCGATATCCTGGGAGGTATTATGACTTACGTCGCAGGAATTGACGTAGGTTCCACCTATACAAAGGCCGTCATCGTCGGTGAGAATAACGATATCGCCGGAAAGGTGATGTGTAGCACGGGCTTCAAGCTTGCTGAAGTGGCCCGCAAGGTGCTCAACATGGCCTTGGAGGATGCAGGCCTGGACGAAAAGGATGTAGCCTATATTGTGGCGACCGGTTTCGGCAGGCACCAGGTCCATTTCAGGGACTTGAACGTCACTGATCTGACGGCTAGCGCTCGAGGATCCGCCCACCTTTTCCCCGATACTCGAACTATTCTCGACGTTGGCGGACAGACCATGAAGGCAATTCGCCTCGATGGACAGATGAAGGTGAAATCCTTCCGCTTGAACGATAAATGCGCTGCCGGAACAGGCGCATTTCTGGAAAAGACCGCTCGCTATATGGGCTACACAACTGAGGAGATTGGGATGTTGGCAGCAACATCCAAGAAAGCGGTCCCCATATCGGGAGTTTGTGCTGTCTTCGCTGAGTCAGAGGTCATCAATCATCTGTCCCATGGCGCCGCGCCGGCAGATATCATGCATGGTTCAATCGTCTCTCTGGTGGACCGTTCTGTCCAACTCATGAAGCGGGTTCGCATGTCTCCCGAATACACATTAATCGGCGGCATTCTAAGATTCGACACAATGGCCAGGGTAGTGCGTGAACAGTTGGATTCTGATGTTAATGTGCCTGAAGGAGAACTCGTTCAATTCACCACGGCTTTAGGTGCGGCCATTTTAGGTCATTATCGGCTGAGCAAATTAAGACAGGAAGGGGTAGCAATGCGTAGAGACAACCCGATGGTCTCGAGTGTGTAATCGATGACTGAGCAGGATTCCCGTTCCTTAGTGACTGATCTGCCCGAGTGCCCTCCCGAACTCGTCAGTGGCGGCATGGATTCTGTGGATAGTTCATCGATACCTGTGCTCGACTTCCCGGCTGATCCGGAGCTCGTAGCTGATGGATGGGAGCGGCGCTTCATGGCTGACCCACCCCGGGCTGAAGAGGCCCGGATCATCTATACCGAGTTGGGTTATGAAGTACGCGCCGAGGAGATAAAACCGTCTGAGCTGAGCGTTCTATGCGGCGACTGCCGTCTGGCAACCTGTCAGGCCTACGTAACTCTTTATACGCGAAGATCCCCACCCTAATAGCAACTTGCCAACAATGTCAAGAGTGATTACTACCGAAACCCGTCCAGTACGAACTCAGTTCCTCATATTTACTCTGTTCGGCGAATATGTTGTACAGCGCGGTGGTAAGGTATGGACGAGTTCCATGTTATATCTCATGGGACTGCTGGGCGTGAGCGAACGAGCCGTGCGATCGACTCTGTCGCGCATGAGCCAGAAAGGGTGGATAGCAAATGAGAAACTAGGGCGTCGAAGCCGGTACTACGTAACAGCCCGAGGGTACGCGCTCCTCGATGAGGGGCAAAGGCGAATCTTCGAACCGGTAATCACCGAGTGGGATGGCCAATGGCACCTGGTGCTCTACTCGCTCCCAGAAGAGATACGAAGGAGCCGACACGCCCTCCGAACGAAATTAAGCTGGCTTGGATTCGGCCGTCTGGCTCCAAGCACCTGGATTTCACCTCATGACCGGAGTGACGAGCTAAAGAGCGTGTTCACCGACCTTATGGTGGAACCCTACATCGACCTTTTTTCTGGTGCCTATCTCGGGCCGGCTTCTTCAAAGGACCTGGCTTCTCGCTGTTGGGACATGGACGGCCTTGATTCCCAATACAGGTCCTTCATAGAACAATACGAGCCTGAATATGACCGCTTCCTTGCTCGTGAAAACGATGGGTATAATTTAAGCGAGGAAGAGTGTTTTAGCCGTCGTTTCTGGCTGACTCACGAATTCCAATCCTTCCCCTTGAGAGATCCCAACCTTCCGACGATTCTTTTAGGGCCGGAATGGACTGGTTTCAAGG
>JAUVOB010000286.1 GCA_030599405.1 Chloroflexota bacterium
GGCCGGGTTGATCCGTCGGTTCGAAGCAGGCTGTAGCCAGACTCGGCATAAGGGGAGCCGAGGCGAGGGGCGAAATTCAGGTTCCACAAGAAGAGCGGGCCGATCCCAGGCCATTGGCTGGCCATTTCATAGCTTCGAAGCGTATATGCTGCCTGCTGCGTCTCGTCCACAAAGGCCATGAAAGCCACTTCTTCAGGGGGTGATGCATCCAGACCATCGAAGGTTCCCCAACCGAATTCTGTTACCCATAGTGGTTTGTCCTGATGACCCCTCTGATCTAGGATGGAACGGTAGTCTGTAAGTGTATCCAGGAAGAAGAAACTGGGATGATCGTTGTGACTGGGTACAACAGGATCCGGATTGGTGAAGCTGCTGTCTGGTGGGTTTGCCCATCCATAAGGGTGCGTACCAATCGCGTCGACTATTTCGGTTATGCCGGCATCGATCATCTGTTGCAGGTAGACACGGTCGTCTATCGCTGTGATGCCGTCGTTGATCCCCGTTGCGGCTGGGGCACCGCTGATTAGCATCGCATTTGGATCGGCAGCTCTCACTCCTCTCGCACCGGCGCCTATTAAAGATACAAGGTCAGCAGCATTAAGGGGAAATCCGTTCCACTCTCTTTGGAGATTTGACTCGTTCCAGAGTTCGTAGGCCGCAACCCGTCCTTGATAGCGCGATGCTAGGATGCTCATGAAGGCTTCAAAATGGGTGTTATCGGCAGGCGGCCCGTCAAGTTCAGTAGTCGGACGGCTCCATTCGGGTGCTTTTGCGACGCCCAATAGAACCTTAATGTCGTTGTCTACAGCGGCCGTAACCAGTCGGTCCAATTCGCCAAAACGATCGTCGTCAAAGCGACCAGGACCTGGTTGGTAGATCTTCCACGAGACTTGAACCTTGACCCAGCCCACATCTAACGTGTTCAGATGAGCCATCAACAAATCCAGATCTTCTCGGTGCAAATGTACCTGGAGGCCAATATTCTCTCGGATGATGGGCGAACCCTGATAAACGGGATAACTAGGAGTGGGAGTCACGGTGGGTCCGACCGGCTCTGGGATTGGCGTCGGCGTTTTTTCTAGTTCACCCGGTTGAGGGACGCTCGTCGATGTCGGCCGGGTTTCCTCTGTTGCTACCGGAGAATCCGAGGTGGTCGAGACCTCATTTTGCGTCAGAGGCAGGTTCACTAGATTCCCTTGGGGGGTTTCGGTTGCTTTCTCGACTACGCGAGATGGCTGAATCTCGGCACGGTGCGGTTCAGTCGTTTCGGTAGGACTGCTATCGGCAACTCGTTCAGTATCGCAACCAAGAAGCAGCGACAAAAGGAGAACCACCCATATTGGAACCAGAATTCTGTTCAAGAGTTCATTCCCGTAACGTCGATTGAATGTGCTGTTTCAGACCCTTAAAGGGAAAAACCGAAGTTGACTAAATCTATTACTGCAATTAACTGCTCAATTTCGCCAGGCTGGAAATATGACACTCTATGCTCGATTTGGGCAATTATATACCACGGCAACTCATATGGTTGGTTCGAAGAGTACTTGGTTAACTGTGACTCATGTATAATGCGCTCTCGACTGCTAGTACGCGCGCTCACTTAGCCGTGTCGCGGATGGCCCAATTATTGATATGCGAAAACTATAGCCAGGAACGGGTTAGAGTAGCGCGCAATCCCTAAGAATCATGACTGCACAGATCGTCCCGGCTGGTGAAGCCAGAATCCATATGCGTGTATCGAATTCGCGATTTATCGCCACTATCGGTCCGGCGTTTAGCGTCGCGGAAGCTAGAGAATTCATCGCACGTATAAAGGCCGAGTACGGCGACGCCACACACAATGTACCAGCTTTCATCATCGGCCATGAATCCTCAGTTATCACCCATTGCACCGACGATGGGGAGCCTTCTGGTACGGCCGGACGGCCTGCTTTGGCAGTTCTTCAAGGGAGTGGTCTTGGCGATGTAGTAGTGGTTGTGACGCGCTATTTTGGGGGAACAAAGCTCGGTACCGGCGGACTGGTGCGCGCCTACGGCGACGCCGTTCGCCAAGTATTAGAAATTGTACGTCGGGCGGAAAAGGTACCTACTAATCTGGTTTCGATTACCGTTCCATATCATCTGTTCGAACAAACTCGCCTTCTGGTGAACTCCCACAAGGGCCTGGTGCGGGATGAAAATTTCGCGGCTGAGGTTGAAATTACCGCTCAATTCCGGGTAGATGGCTTACCGGCGTTCCAAGATGCGCTACGAGAACTATCCCACGGCCAGATAACAGGATCGATCATCGAGGTGAACGAACAGACAATCATGCCCTTAGACGAAGGATAACTAAACTACCGTTTAATTTTGACACTCTTCCCTAAGGCTGGGTGTCTGGCAGCGTATCTTGAACAATAAAACTGGGTCTTAGCTCGTCCTGTAGGGGTTGATCGGGGCGAGCCCTCGGAAGGCTGGCGAAATAGTCCTGCAAATATCTATGCAGGTATATATAGCCACCACCGACCTTGCGTAGGAATACTAGACGGGAGGTGTGATCGAGGAAACGGGCATATCGCCAAGGTGTACATCCTTCGCGCCGCAGGATCAATCGTAGTAGCAAGTGCTTTGTAACCGTACTCCCACCGAAAAGGGAGAAGACAATCAAGACCATTATCAGGGCAGTGATCAAGCCAGCTTTCCAATCATAGTAAATCCAGACGAGTACACCAAGAACAGGACCCGTAAACAGCGCTGCTACGACTGCATTGCGGAGAGATAGCAATATACCTTCGTTGGGCCTACTCTTTTCCTCAACGCGGCGTCCCCGCATCCCACCAAGGAGAAAAGCTCCTAACACGAAGACCGATGTTGTTTTTCCGGTAATGACTCCTTCCGCCATTATCGCGCCGAGCAATTCGGCGCTGATGCCCACTGCCAGGCCGACAAAAAGCCCTTCAAGGGCATGGTGCCAGGACCAACTAATAGATTCTACAACCCGGATATCTCGGTCGAAACTTTGACCGTGAACGTAGCGAGTGACAATCACAAATACTACACTTTCAGCAAAGCCCCAGGCGATAGCCAACTGTGGTTTACCCAGGGGAAGAAGTACGATCACGGTCAGAAAGCCCACAATCAGCCCGGTGATCCCAATCCGTTGCCATTTGAGACGCTCCTCGTCAGTTCCTTCAATCTCGCGCCGTTCATATCTTTCCATATGAAATCCGCTGATTGCGCTGGTCACAAGCCCTAGCAAAATGTTTCCAAAAACCAACAATAAAAATATTCCGCTACCACTTGGGATATCGACATAGTCGGCTACCGGGCTGAATAAGCCGGTAGTTAACTGAGAATTTCTCAAGTCTATTAAGGCAAGAAATAGCCAGAGGATGATGCCGGCGACAAAGCCGACGACCAGACCATGA
>JAUVOB010000294.1 GCA_030599405.1 Chloroflexota bacterium
ACACCGGTCGTTTGCCGAAGGTCTGGAGACAAAACTCCTCTTCCTCCATGGTTTCTGCGAGATGGGTGGGGAGGTGGACGTCGTGATGGCGGGCTAACTCAGCCGAGTCTCGCATCAGCTCAGGTGTGACCGAGAATGGTGAACAAGGGGCAAGGACAATACGCGTCATAGCATGAGGGTCGTGATCATGGTATTGCTCAATCAGGCGCTGGCTATCCTTGAGGATCACCTGCTCATCCTCGGTGACGCTATCAGGGGGTAACCCGCCCTTGCTTTCACCCAATGACATGGAACCCCGGGCAGCATGAAAGCGTACTCCAATCTCTTGGGCTGCCCGTATCTGGCTATCCAACGTGCAGTCATTTGGGAAGATATACAGGTGATCGCTGCTGGTTGTACATCCAGAAAGTGCCAACTCGGCTAGGGCTGTAAGCGTGCTAATGTAAACACCTTCGTCGGTTAACTTCGCCCAAATTGGGTAGAGGATCTTCAACCACTGAAATAGATGGGCGTCCTGAGCTAGAACCCGGGTGAGCGTCTGGTACATATGATGGTGGGTATTCACCAAGCCGGGAAGGACGACGTGGTCCCTCAGATCTAAGACCTTGTCGGCCGTAGAAGGGAGTTCGTTTGCTTCTCCAACCTGCTCGATCACATTATCCCGGATAAAGAGACCGCCGCCGGAAATCTCTCGCCGGGCATCGTCCATAGTAACGACAACGGCTGCGTTTTTGACAAGTATCGTAGGCATGGTAACTTCCGGTTTGCTAAAGCCTGTCGGTTGCGACAAACCCAATCGCTTCCAGGTACAGGCGCTAACCAATCAGCAACATCACTCCGAATTGGCAAGCCAATACGGTGATCCCATCTGGATAAATGGATATGCCTAAATCTAGGGCCAAAACCCGAAAACGGCAAATTGCCAAAGATGGTGCCAATGGTATAATTCTCCTGGACGGGGAAGTGTCGGAATTGGCAGACGAGCATGACTTAGGATCATGTGCCGCAAGGCGTGCGGGTTCAAGTCCCGCCTTCCCCACACAGGAAGGCGTTGCCCTGGCAACGCTTTTTAGTTTAATGGCTTGTACGGGCCGGAGCGAGATATTTTTGGTCTTCGTGGCGATTCCCGGGCCTTTACAATAGAAAGAAGGTGAACAGTTGCCCCAGGCAATTGGCAGAGTGGGTCGTAAGTAGCACAATCGGTCCAATGTCTTGAGTATGGTGCCGGACCCGAAAAGTTGAAACGATTACGAGGTTCTTTGTGACATTAACGATACATTCCGAAGAAGATTCGGAACGACAACTGAAAGTAACTGTTGAAGTGCCAGAAGAGCGTGTTCGGGCGCAAATGCGACGGACGGCCCAGTCTCTGTCAAAGGAAATCCGGATACCAGGTTTCAGAAGAGGAAAGGTACCATACAACGTTCTGGTTAATCGAGTGGGCGAGAAGGCTCTGAGAGCCGATGCCATCGAAGAGATAATCGAACCTGTGTTTATGGAAGCGCTGGATGAAATCAGTGAGACACCTTATCGACAGCCCAGCCTAGATGACATCGAGTTCGATCCACTAATCCTGAAGCTGACCATACCGTTGGATCCAACTGTCGTGCTGGGAGAATATCGGTCCATACGAAAAGAGCTGAATGAGGTCGAAGTCAAGCAAGAGGCTCTTGAGGAGGCGCTAGACCAACTTCGTGCCAGCTTCCAGGAATTGGAGGAGGTTGATAGGCCAGCTGAAAATGGAGACATGTTGACCGTAAGCGGCACAGGCCAGGTCGACGAAGAGGATGGCGAAGTATTCTGGAGGGAGCAGGATACCGACCTGTTAATAGATCCGGAGAAAACTTTCCCAGATCTTCCCTTTGTGGAGAATCTCATTGGCCTTGCGGCGGGAGAGGACACCGAGTTCAGAGTGCCATTTCCGGACGATTACGCCGAGGAGGAGTTGGTCGGAAAAGAGGCTGTCTTCAGTGTGTCAATCAGTAAAGTTCAGAACCGGACCTTGCCCGAGCTTGACGACGAGCTAGCCCAGAAGGCAGGAGAATACCAGACTATCGACGAACTGCGCGAGGCGATGGACAAAGAGCTCTTAAGTCAGGCTGAGAACCGCGCGCGGAGTGAGCTTCTTGACGAATGGGTTGACGAGCTGCTTAGTGATGCGGAACTTGTGTATCCACCGGCGGTGATGGAGTCCGAGTTGGATTCCATGGTCAATGATTTTCGAGAGCAGATTACACGGTCTGGCTGGCAATGGGAAGACTTTCTCAAACTGCAAGGAGAATCAGAGGCATCGCTTCGTGAAAACTGGCAGGACGGTGCCACTGACCGAATTCAACGTGGATTGGTCCTCCGAGAGTTTACACGGTTGGAGAAGTTAGAGGTCAAATCGACAGATGTTGACGAGATGACTGAGAAAAGATTGAGTCAATACGGAGATAATGAGGAGTTGCAGGAGCAGCTGAGAACCGTGCTGACCCAAGGTCAAGGCCTGGAATCCATGTCAAATGATATATTGATGGAAAAAGTAATAAATCGGGTCGAAGAGATCGTTGCCGGAATCGCACCTGATTTGGATGAACTAGACGAACCGATCGATCAAGTCGCCGACGAAGAAGAATGAACCGTCGACCTGACTTACCATCACTAAGGAGATAAGGTATGAATTTGCCAACATCACTAATCCCAATGGTTATTGAAACCAGTAGCAGGGGTGAGCGAGCCTATGATATATACTCGCTGCTCTTAAAAGAACGTATTGTTATGCTGACGACGCCCATAACCGAACAGATCGCTAGTCTAGTCGTTGCTCAGCTTCTTTATCTGGCTCGCGAGGATCCAGAAAGGCCAATCCGTTTATACATTAATTCGCCTGGTGGGCAGGTATATTCTGGTATGGCTATTTATGATACGATGCAGCAAATTGAGTGCCCCGTCTCGACGGTAGCCCTGGGACTCACTGCGAGCTTTGGTACAGTCTTGCTAACAGCCGGAACCAAAGGCTTGCGTTACGCGTTGCCGAATACCACGGTCCACATGCACCAACCGCTCGGCGGAGCGCAGGGCCAAGCCTCCGATATTGCCATTCAGGCCAACGAGATTTTGCGACTGCGTAAGTCATTGAATGAGATCCTTAGTAACCACACGGGACAACCGATCGAGAGGATTGAAGAAGACACCGATAGAGATATCTTCATGAACGCTGCGGAGGCTCAAGAGTATGGATTGGTTGACGAGGTGTTGACCGGTCCAGGAGAAGAGACTGAGGAATGATCTTGCATTCCCTGATGAGACTTCAGTGACAAGCAGCTGCCCTAGTTTGCTCTGTGGTACGGTGTTATTTATAATTTTACTTGATTGGGTCA
>JAUVOB010000082.1 GCA_030599405.1 Chloroflexota bacterium
ACTAGATGGCTTGGACATTTATCGCGGCCGGCCCTTTGAGCCCCTCGCCAACGGTAAATTCCACGCGCTGCCCTTCCTCCAGTATGCGATACCCAGATCCTTCAATACCCGAATAGTGTACGAATATATCGCCCCCTTCATCTCGGGCTATGAAACCGTATCCTTTACTCTCATTGAACCACTTAACAGTTCCGGTTTCACGTTCATCTGCCATAATTCTCTCTGACCTCCTGTCTGTTAATATTTGCCAGACGCTAGATTGACTATAAAAAAACACCGCCAGACTCGTCAGTCCAGCGATGCCCATTAGCCTTTGTGAAACTGAAGCGTCTAACCAGGCAAACTATAACGCTTAAGGAGCATAGAGTCAATAAAAACTTAATGTGCGCTGGCGATACGAGAGGTTTGGCCTTTCGTAAACCATTAAATCACGGCCTTGTGTTTCTAGCTGATTCGGTGAACAGACACGACCTGTCACAATAACTCAGTCGAGCTCTTACGCTTGTCAAACAACATCAGGATTCTATCCAAGGTCAGAATGTCTCATAAAACTCTATCTAATCCTGGAAGGGTCTCAGAAGCAGTGATGAAAACCACCAATCTTTGTTATCTCGATCTACATAAGGCGCATTCTTAGCCGGTGACAAGGGTATATATCCACCCGGCTATTATTGATAAACTTCGATAGGGTGGTCTATGGAGATCCGAAGTCCTGTAGCTATTCCTATTTTCCGCTCCGGTTGCTTTTTGAGATAGCCGGCCAACATCAAGGTCAATACCGCACTTAACTGTAAGTGCAAAGCGGCCGATGTTTGATTATAATGATGCGCTAGAGCTTTATGCCGCCAAGTTGTAATTGAAAAACAACCCGTCTGTAGCGGCACAGTAGTAACAGTGGAGTGCTATGACGAAGAAGAAAGCGAAGAAGGCCGGCGCCGTCGAATGCCGCGGGTGCAAGGGTACCGGTGATTGTCCGAGGTGCAAAGGAAACGGCATGGATCCGGAAGCTGCACTAAAGAAATGTCGCCGCTGCGGGGGAACAGGCATCTGTACGGGCTGCAAGGGAAGCGGCTGGATTATTGTTCAGGGTTCAAAAACCTAGCTTTCGACTATTCCTTATCAGGGAAAAACCGCACATCAGTCAGATCGTCAATCTCTGGCTCGACGTTATAGCTAGGCCACGCTAGGGCTCGCGCTAAGTAACGGCGTATTTTACGATTCGGTTCCATGTCGTGAATACGCCACACACGCAATTCACCGGTTTTTGCCCTTCTTAACCCTTCGCCAAGCAGGATACTGAGCCACCACACGGGAAAGAGTCCCAGATACAGGTGGAATCGCCGGTCAATTGTACGGTCACTGTGTCTCCGGTACTCCAGATAAGGATCAAGGAATGCCCTCCACTGGGTCGGGGAAAGTAAATCTTCCTGGTTAGGATGGGTCATCGTGTCAGCAAGCTCTATGGCAGGATCATGGAGGCCGCTGTCTTCCCAGTCCACCATGCCCAACCTCCCGCCTGGGCGGGCAATAATATTAGCAAATCGGGGATCGGCCCGGCAGAAACAAAGCGGAACTTTGAAATTGGAGAGATCCGCTGCGACTTCCATGCGGTTCTCGCACAAGGTCGTGCATAACTCTACGACCCTCCTGGCCGGCTCAAAGTCGGATTCCACCCAATCGAAATACTCCTGAAGTTGTCGCCGTACTCCACGCCAGATTTGAAGAATTGGCCTCTCCTGACCGCGGGACAACCACAGATCGTCACGCCGTACCTCGTTCGTCTGTATCCATATTTCCGCAAGCTTTCCAAGCTCTTCTGCCGTGGGAATGCGGCGATCCCACATCTGTCCATACATATAATCGTATACGACCACCGGTCCGCGATCCGCACAGTGAGGGTAAAAAGCTCTGGGCTGGGGTGCCAGTTCGAGATGGGATAGCAGCTCCAATGCTCTGAACTCGCGAACTGGCGACTCGTCGAACTCTTCAGGTTTCAGATATTCCTTGAGGATTATCCGCTGACTGCCGTTTCCAGCGTCAAAGAGATTATTACTCTGAAAATCGAGGCGAGGGCGATGTCTGAACCAGATTTCCGAAACAGGTGCAGAAAGGACATCAGCAGCAATATTCTTTAATGTCTGTGGCTCTCCATCGCGCACTTCATCGAAGGGTATCACAAAGCTAGTATAGCGATCGTTTGCCATCCCCACCTAGCGTACAGGCTACGATAGGGCTCCATAAAGCATACCTCGATTTCCGCTATTTCTCTGCCAGTTGGAAGTGCTCGCCCTAGATCCGGCTCGATTATCAGGCGATTCCGCTCCCATCGACTATGTAACGCATTATCGGCCGGATCTCAGATCGACGCGCAACTTCGACAAAGCCCATTTTCTCAAAGACCGAGATCACCCCGGTATAGGTCTGTAGATCAGGGTTCTTGCTGGATTCAGGGATTACTGGATAGGCTTCGACGATATTGGCTCCATTCTCCCTTGCATATGTCAGAGCAGCATCGATTAGCTTCGACATTAAGCCCTGGCCTTGAAAGGATCTGGCTATGAAAAAACAGACGATGGACCAAACTGGCTGATCATCAACCCGTTTGAGGACCGGGGATCGATCCAACACAGGAAAGTGTTCACGCGGCGCGACCGAGCACCATCCTATAGGTGTGTCATCAAGAAATGCTAAGATTCCTGGTACTCGGCCGGATTCGACGATCGCGTTCATGGCCCTACGATTACCTTCTCCATATTTGCGATCGAATTCCTTTCGCTTAAGACGCCACCACATACACCAGCAGCCTTTGTTGGCGCCCATTTGTTCGAGCAACTTCTCCATATTTCCCCATTCCTCGGGAAGAACAGGCCGATATTCGAGGGTATGCAGTTGGTTTTCCATCGCTTTTCACTTGTTTGAACGTCCTCATCCAAACAACAGGTTCTGTGACCGGTTCGCCCTTGATACGGGGCTTTAACCTGTTCAATCTGTATGGGACACCAATGGTTATCAATGATAACCAAGGGAAGAGAATTGCTAGCGATTACTCCGTGGCCGGTCGCGGTTCCAGCACGCCAAAGAGATTACCCTCGATGTCGGCGCAATATGCATGCATTCCTACTCCAGGGATCTCATTTGGTCCGTGTACCTTCCGGCCGCCGGCCCCCTCGATCTTTATGAGTATATCGTCGAGAGATTCCACTTCCAGGGTGTTTATCACTGCCTGGTCAAACTCCCGGCTCATTATGCCTCCGTTAATCCCTGGTACATCGTCAGGGCCGGTCGTCACCAACCAGTAAGCTTGTTCACCCCCTCCCCAAGTAGTGATCTCCCATTCGAAGACATCTTTGTAGAAATCTGCCATCTTTGATGGATCGTCGGCCAGGATCTCAAAATGAACTGGTCGCTTCATCTCTGTCTCTCCTTGAACTGGTACATAACGGGCGGTCTTCGATAAGGACAATACTCGAGATGGTCGATTTTCGACCACGATTCCAGACCGCAATAGGGATCTCCGGTTAGTTTATAGACTTTCATCTCGCGAGCAATCTCGCACTCGCGAACGATCACACGGCATCTACTTCGATTGAAGTTTTCCAGCATGTCAGCTTCGTTCATTGGTCTGGACACCATCAATCCTATCCTGGCACACTTAGCCGAGGACGCTCTGTGCTGCCATGCCGTAGATAACGACGTTTGTCATCGCGGCTTTTTACTGCCTTGATATCCATAGGAACCAACTCGTATTTCAGCCGCTCCCCATACCTATAGATGGCGCCGCATACAGGGCAGTGAACCGGCCGGTGGCCGATCTTCACCCTTCCTCTGTCGTCAAATAAGACGTTGGACATGTCCGAGTTCATACCAGCGCCACAAAGACATTTCAGAACAATCCCAACTTCCACAAGGTCCATCGCGTTCACCCTTCTATAGAACTTTTGTTCTATTATTATAGCAACGTTTGTTCCCTTGCGCAATAGGTATGGACAGTCACTCTGAATCCTGTGAAGCATCCCTGGTACCACCCCGAGGACAAGCCGCATATCTGGCGCCCTTAAAGGGATGCCCCGCTTCTCAGGTTTTTCGCTTCTCGATTCACATCCAAGAATCCATGGCTCCAGGCCAAGAGCAGCCTTGTTAACTACGCAGCGTGATTACTGAACAACAGGTCCCAATGGTCTTTAGCCAGGTGGCTAGAATCGATGTCCCGAAAACTGCAGCGGTTACTCGCTCTTAATCCACCCAGGAGGATAAGGGAGCTCATCATCTGCGAGCAGAGACAGCGCTTTCTTCACCTTTGTTCTAATGGCGGCGCTACGATCCCCCTGCATCCCGGAGATAGCGAAGATGACCTCATCCTTCCATTCCGGATAATTCCGGCCGACGATGGACAGGCTGACGATGGTCCAACTCTTCACAAAAACGCTCTGATCCACTAGTAAATCGACCAGTACAGCGCTGATCTCGCCCACTATGTCCGGGTAAATGGTGAGATAGCCGAGGATCATAGCGATGTGCCATCGGACCATGGCAACACTGTCAGACTTGGCTATATGAATAAGTTCAGGGAGATGTTCGACGAGTAGCTCCGGTCTAGAACGGGCGATCTTTTCAAGGGCATCCGCTGCCCGGCCGCGAACGACGTCGTCCGAATCTCTCAATCCTACATATAGGTCGTCAAACAATTCCTCATTGGCCAAAACTATCTCGACTACCTCGTTGGACATACCGTCTGACCGAAGGTCTCCGCCCGCCAACATACCAAGAAGGTGATTCCTCTTCATTCTATCCTCGCATGTATATCAAATAGCCAAAGATTGAACTAAAGTATACAAGAAGGGAATGGGGAAGTGTGCAAGGGCCAATCCCCGTTCGCGATGCCGTCACATTTCCTCCCCCCTCTTCCCCTCCCGTTGGGCGATCACTCCGCGACAGCACAAATCCCAAAGACAGGACAATCGGATAAACAGTGGGTGAAAATTGATAGGTAAAATTGTGTGAAATTTACTTTAAGGTAATGTTACGACATCTTAATCAATCCATGTCTGGAAAAGGCGACCAACAAGTGCCGTTTGTATTCGGACGTTAGCTAGAGGAAACGGAGAATTCATGCCCACGAAAAAGAACATCACGCTTATCCACTGGGTACGGGTATTGACTTTATTCCTACTATTATCATTGTTGCTGGTTTCTGATTGGACTCAACCTGCTTCGGCTGCAACGGACGGCGAACAAATGGCTGAGCGCATATGGTACGACGTCGATGAAAAGTCCATCGAGTCGCAGGGTACGAGAAGAATCATCCCGGACATGTATCGCCCGTTGGGGATCAATTACGATGCACTGGTTGAGCGGCTCGATCGAGCTCCTATGGAATTTACTCAGGAAGCATACATTATAGATACAGTGATGGTCCTTCCCTTACCGGACGGCGTTGACGAACGTTATCGGATATTCGAGTCGCCCGTAATGGCCCAAGGATTGGCGACGAAATTTCCTGAGATCACGACATACTACGCCATCGGCGTCGATGATCCCCATGCATCAGGTCGCCTTGACCTGACGCCTGCCGGATTCCATGCCATGATCTTTTCGACCTCGGGCACTTTCTATATCGATCCGTACAGCGTGGGTGACGCGAGCTTCTACATAAGCTACTTCAAGCAGGACTATTCGGCGCCTGAGGACCTGGTATATGAAGAGCTCGGACCGCTTGGCGACCCTGAGTTCGTGGACCCACCGGCAGAACTAATATCTGGCGAAAACCTCCGAACGCATCGCCTGGCCCAGGCAACGACTGGGGAATACTCCCAATTTCATGGCGGTACGGTGCCCAGTGTGATGGCTGAAGTTGTAACGGCGATCAATCGGGTTACCGGCATTTATGAACGCGAGGTCGCGGTTAGATTGGAGCTTATTGCCAATAACGACCAACTGATCTTTTTAGACGCGGGTTCTGATCCCTATACCAATAACAATGGCTTCGCGATGTTGAGCCAAAACCAGGCAACTATCGATGCCGTGATCGGCAGCGCGAATTATGATATTGGCCACGTCTTCAGCACCGGCGGAGGTGGTGTGGCTTATCTCAACGTAGTATGCCAGTCTAACTGGAAAGCGCGTGGTGTCACAGGCCTTTCTTCGCCGGTAGGTGATCCTTTCTATGTCGATTACGTAGCTCATGAAATGGGCCACCAGTACGGCGGACACCATACATTCAATGGCATCGCCTCAAATTGCGCTGGAAACCGAACCAGTTCCACAGCTTACGAACCTGGCAGCGGTACGACGATCATGGCCTATGCCGGTATTTGTGGAGAAGACAACACACAGTCGTATAGTGATGATTATTTCCATACGATAAGTTTCCAAGAGATAGTCAACTATACGACAACCGGCAACGGCGGCACCTGTGGAACTTTAACCTCTACCGGTAATAGCGCGCCGGTGGTGGATGCGGGCGAGGGAGGATTCACGATACCTATCGAGACGCCGTTCACCCTCACCGGATCGGCCGTCGATCCGGATGATGATCCCATGACCTACAATTGGGAAGAATTCGATCTGGGTCCGGCAGGACATCCCAACACACCGGTAGGCAACGCCCCGATATTCCGTTCGTTTTTGGCCAAAGAGGTGCCATCTCGCACAT
>JAUVOB010000397.1 GCA_030599405.1 Chloroflexota bacterium
ACGAATTGAAGAATCTGGATGCCGGGTATTTATGGTCGGAAAACGGGGAAACCTATCCCTTTCGTGGGCAAGGGATCACCGTTCCCGCTTTGGAGGAGCTCTTTGAGACTTTCCCAGGCGTTCTCATGAACATCGAGATCAAACAGAGAGATCCTTCCATAGTCGCACCGCTCTGCGAAATGATCCACGCTTATGACCGTGAAGATCTTACTCTGGTGGCCTCATTCGACTCGAATACAGTGAAGGCTTTTCGAACGGAGTGCCCTTCTGTCGCAACGGCGGTTTCAGAGTCAGAAGTGCGTCTGTTCTTCATTCTTAATAGCATACGCTTGTCAGCAGCCTACCGGCCCCAAGCCGAGGCTTTTCAAGTTCCCGAATACAGCGGAGATTTACACGTTCTTACAGAACGATTCGTTGAATCGGCCGCCAGGCACAACATGGATGTTCACGTCTGGACGGTGAACGAAGAAGAAGATATGCAAAGGATGATAGACCTGGGTGTAAACGGAATCATCACCGATTATCCGGACAGACTGTTAAAGATCTTAGAGCGCTAGGAAAAGACATTGACTTAAGGGTCCATCCATCGCACAATGTTAGCTAAGTAGTGAATGTGGAACCTCGTACTAGGAGCTGCCTGTAAGTTAATAGACAAATCGCTACTGTGCCTAGGATTTCTGGTGTGAATACGGGCGTTCGAAGGTAGATCTTGGCGATGGATTGCCACCATTGTATCTTAGTCGTCGAGAGGTATCGTTAGCTGGAACTGGATGCAAACAGCAATTATTGAAGAGGTAACAAATAGGAAAGCTGAGGTTGAAACGTAGCGGAGGAATACAATGCTATCAGTTCGCCGTTGGTATATCTATCTTGTTAGCGGGATTAGTCTCCAATCGGTAACCTGGGCCGTCATATTTCTGCTCCGGAATCTGATTGTACCTGAGCTAGAATCCTCAACGCTGGAGCTGGCATTCTTCATCGCCGTCATCATAATTGGTCTACCTATATATATCGCCCATTGGTTTTGGGCTCAGCGCCTAGCGAACAATGATCCAATAGAGAGGGGGGCAACCCTGCGCCGCGCCTATTTATATGGCATGATGGCTGCCTTCCTCATACCAATGATCGCCAATATCGACGGATTTGTCGGATCACTCTTACGCCTGATTACCGACATTCGTCCTCCTCGCTATTTCTACTTCGATCTATCACCCAATAACGATCTTCTGAATAGCGGTATCGCAATAGTCGTGTTAGGACTGCTATGGTTCTATCATAAGCGTACCGCTTCCTCCGATGCACGTTTGGTACCAGAAACTGGGGAGTTGACAACAGTACGGCGTCTATATGTCTACACCTTCGCAGCTGCCGGTTTGATCATGACCTCCGCCGCTTGCATGAACCTTTTGATGTGGATCATGTACGAGATCTGGGGCGGACTCGGCGATCAAGGACCGGGGAGCGAAGTGTATCAACTAGAGGAATTCGCGCGGTTTGTCGTAGGTCTACCGCTCTGGCTTATTTTTTGGAGCTGGGCACAAAGACTCTTTCGGGGAGAAGCAGAGGAGGAGCGCGCATCGGCCCTGCGAAAACTTTATCTCTACCTAACTGTGTTTCTCAGCGCCATCTACGCGATGTTCATGATAACTATGTTGCTCTCGGATGTGTTCCGCTTGTTGTTCCGCATCCCTTCTTTAGGTGAACCAGGATCTATCCGCAGTCCCCTGGCTACGATCCTGGTTATGGTCGCCGTATGGGCCTACCATACTTACATCATAGGCCAAGATATGGTGGCTGCCGGCGAGGGCCCTCGCCAGGCCCAGATACGGCGTCTCTATTATTATCTTATGGCAGCTATCGGTCTAGCGGCATTTATTATCGGGATTGCCGGCAATATCAGCGTCTTGATCGATGGCCTTTCGGCCGGTCGGTTCGACAGCTCTCTCAGAGATCAGGCATCGTGGTTTACCGCAGCACTGATAATCGGGCTACCAATCTGGCTCTTTCCTTGGCGGCGGTCCCAGAATTCCGCCGCGGCCGACAGTCCCATCGGAGAAGCCGAGCGCCAATCTATCGTTCGCAAGATATACCTGTATCTCTTCTTGTTCGCCGCGGCGATGGCAACCTTAGGATACGCCATCTACATTGTCGCCCAGCTTGTTGATCTGGCCCTCGGTGGGCGCGAGGCCGCGGGGATCCTGAGCGACTTAGCCCAGGCCATCGCCTTCACATTGATCGCCGTATTGGTATGGCTCTACCATAGTTATGTATTAAGGTCTGACGGCCGCATGGATACGATTCAACAAAGCAAGCGGTTAGCCTCCTTACGCGTGACGGTCCTTGACGGAGGTGAAGGTCTTTTCGGGCGTTCGCTAATCGACGAACTCGGCAAGGAGTTGCCTGACCTGAGGATCCATCCATTAGGTCTCAACGAACGGGCGGTTGAAGCAATGGGCGGTAAACTCGATGAAGGTGATCCGACCGGTATCCTGGCCGATTCCGATGTCATAGTAGGACCGTGGAACATAATATCGGCCGGTGTCGACGAGCGTATCCCCGGTTCCAACATACCTGC
>JAUVOB010000152.1 GCA_030599405.1 Chloroflexota bacterium
CCTGCCATAATTCTTGCCGATGAACCAACCGGTAATCTAGACACCCGTTCTGGCGCGGAAATTTTGAATATCTTTCAGAAGCTGCATCAAGAGCAGGGAATAACCTTGGTGGTCATCACTCACGATCCCGAGGTTGCAGATCTTGCCGAGAGAACCATCTGGATTAGAGACGGTATTATTGAAAATAGCCACGAGCCATATTCGGTAATCGCTTAGCAAATATTCAAAACTGAGATCTTACGAATCGGAGTATTGAGATGAACATCAACGAGAGCTTATTAACAGCACTTGATAGTCTTATGGCCAATAAGTTACGGGCAGTACTAACCATGCTGGGAGTCATCATCGGCGTGGCTGCGGTAATCGCCCTTCTCTCCATCGGAAATGGTGTAAATGCCACCGTTTCCAGTGAAATCCAGGCCATCGGCACTAACCTCATCATGGTTTCTACCGATTATGATAATAGCGGCGGCTATTCTGCCTTGAGCATGTCCGATGTAGAGGCGTTGTCCGATCCGATGCTGGCGCCCGCACTGAGTGAGGTTGCAGCCACCGTACAAGGTTCCCAAGAGGTGGTTCGAGGTGGAGCCAGCGTTCGAACTACGGTATCGGGCATCACTGAGAATTACCTCGCTGTGAATAACCTGAATGAGTTCCAGATTGGCGACGGCCTAACCCAATGGGACTTGGAAACGAAAGCCAGAGTCGCCGTGCTTGGGTATGATGCCGCGGTCGACCTCTTTGGAGACGATTATGCTATTGGCCAGACGGTCAAGATAAACGGCACCGGCTACGAAGTCGTAGGCGTACTTATTCCCTCTGGGAGTGGTTTTACCAACACCGATGGAAACGTTTATATTCCGTTGACAACAGCCCAAAGCCGGCTCTATTCGGACCGTACTCGAAGTGGGGATAAGGCCGTTTCATCTATTACAGCGCAATCGGTCAACGAGGCACAGACAGACGCTGCAATCATGCAGCTGACTGAGGTTCTTCGAGACGAGCACGAAATCGTATATGCGACTGATGACGATTTCACCATAATAAGCCAGACGGATCTACTGGAGACCTTCGACCAGATCACTGGAATTCTAACCGCCTTCCTCGGCGCAATAGCGGGCATATCCCTGGTTGTCGGTGGGATCGGAATCATGAATATCATGCTCGTCAGTGTTACGGAGCGTACTCGTGAGATCGGCATTCGGAAAGCGATCGGGGCGCTGAAGCGGGATATCCTGGCTCAGTTTCTGCTGGAGTCGATTTTCTTGAGCATCTTGGGTGGTACAATCGGCATTCTATTGGGCTGGACCATATCTTTCGCGGCCGGCAATTTGATCGGAATGACCACTGTTGTCGATATTCAAACCATCGCCCTCGCTACCGGATTCGCGGCCGGAGTTGGTCTCGTATTCGGAATCTACCCTGCGTGGCGAGCGGCCGGACTGCGACCGATTGAAGCGCTGAGGTATGAGTAGGCTCCCCTAGGTCGCTGAATAAGATTCCTAGGTGATTAGCTCCCGGGGAAGAAAATCCACCCGGTTCAAGTACACCATAATGGTGCCTCGTTCGAGGAAGGATATACGAGAGATAGCCGCGTTGTTCATAGCGAAAAGAATCCCGGTCAACCAGCGTTCATTGTCAGGATCTAGAGGTAGACCTGTTATCTCAGTGAGCAGGGAATGGTAGAAACCGGCATGAGTCACGAGAGCGACATTGTCTTCACTGCCACCATGTTGGGCCAACAACACTTCGAGGAAACGGCCAGCCCGGATGAAGGCTTCGTGCCGGGGTTCGTGGGGCCGATCCCACCATCCTTCTTCACCCAGCGAATCTGGCAACTTCAGAGTCGGGTAATACTTCTCAAAGAATGCACGATTCGGACCAGGCAATCCCCGGTATTCGCGGTCCTCACCTATGATTTCAAAGACACCCCCCCACTCATGCAAATCCCAATCGGCAATGGCCGGGATATTCAGCGAGGAGGAGACGGCAAGGGCTGTTTCAATAGACCGCAGCAGCAAACTGCAGTAAATATGCGTGATTCCAAAGCCGCGCCTGTTAAAGGCGTCATATTCGTCGGTCTCAGCCGACGGATCTTCTTGCTTAAGAAATCGAGCGAGGAGACGGGCCTGGACTTGTCCAACTTCTGACAAACCCGGATCAGAATTGCGTTCATCGAAGGAACCGGTTCTGGCATAAAGGGCGTTGTTCTCTGATTGAGCGTGACGAATTAAGTATAGTTGCATGATTAGTACATGTGACAGTCACTTCAGGAACTCAAGTTTACGTGGTAGTTGATGTATTGTCAGATAATCGTCGACAAATTCGCGATAGGTACTGCCATTTTCGAAAAACGCTTCGATGAATTCGAAGTCGACCATAGTACCCTGACGCAAGCCAATCCACTCAGGATAGTTAGAAAATGGCCAATCTACAAGGTTATCAACGATTATGTCCTTGACCGGATTGTTGTGGATATATCTGCACAGGTGTCGTAGGTGAGAATCCGAGACTACGTGTACGACCTTATATCGACCTTCGAACAAAGTTCCACGATGTTCATAGCGGTTATCATATGCTTTAGTGTAGCTGTTGAAGACTCTTTGTGGTAGTAATTCAGCCGGAACATCGCGCTGTTGCCTTACTAGTAAATGATAATGGTTTGGCAATAGGCAGTAGGCGATCATGGCAAGATTAAGCTCTCACAGGTACTTCTTTACTCGGCTCAAGGCGAAAAGATAGTTCTCCTTGTCTCGGAAAATAGTCACCTTCCGAGCCCCGCGATTGTAGGGATGATAATATTGATCTGGAAGCCAATGAATGAGATGTTTTCTGGCAATCGGCATAGGAGTATTATAGTGATGTGACAGTCACTTTGGAAGTGACCGTCACCTGTCGAGATATGTATGCAACGAATCCTGGTAGTAGACGATGATCGCGAAGTCGTACGGCTGATGAATGCCTATCTAGAGCAAGCTGGCTACGAAGTGCTGGTTGCTTATGATGGCGAGACAGCCATACACGCGCTGAGAAGGGAGAAACCTGATTTGTTGCTCCTGGATCTAATGCTCCCTGACCGGGATGGATACGACATTACGCGTTTCGTACGCTCTCAACCCGACTTGGCCCATATTCCGATCATTATGCTTACCGCTCGAGTAGACGACACCGATAAGATCGTCGGTTTGGAGATGGGTGCTGACGACTATGTGACTAAGCCCTATAACCCTCGCGAAGTTGTCGCCCGAGTCCGGGCCCGATTACGCAGCCACAATACGCTGAGCCCGCAACCACTTGCGGCCGGCGACCTGGAAATGGACCTCGGACGCAGGGAAGTAAAAGTAGCAGGACAAGAAGTGGAGCTTACGCCCAGCGAATTCAATATTCTAAAAGTCCTGATGGAAAGAGCCGGTTATGTCCTGACCCGCGATGAGTTAATCAGCAGAGGATTGGGGATGGATTATGAGGGTATTGACCGGACTCTTGATAGCCATATACGCAATCTACGTCGCAAGATCGAACCTGACTCGAAAAATCCACAATACATCGAGACGGTGTATGGCATCGGGTACAGGCTGGTAGATGAATAAGCCTGGGCCTGGGAGCATAAAGAACAGGTTTGATATCCATTGTCGTAGAAGGTTACTTATCGCTGCCGGACATATCAAGGAAGAACTATGAATCGAATGTGGGTTCGCTTTAGCCTGGCATTCGCGGTTGTAATTATCGTCGTGGCCATGGCGATCGGGTTTGCCGCACGATTGACGATTGAATCGACCACGGATCCGGAGGGGGAGATTCCGGCCGAGGTGCGAGATTATTTCAAACAGCTACGCTCTGACCGTTCGATATTCAATGTAACCACCCTGGCCATCATCGTCGGTGGCGTGGCGATTGCGGCCGGGGTTTGGATGAGTAGAACCCTCACCGCACCCTTATCTGAATTGGGTGAAGCAGCGCAAGCAATTGGCAGCCAGGATTTGAGTCGCCGGGTCCGAGTACACGGCTCAGATGAGGTACAAGCAGTCGCGGTACGATTCAATGCAATGGCCGAGTTATTGGAGGATGAGGAGACATTAAGGCAGAACCTGCTTACGGATGTCGCGCACGAGCTGCGTAACCCGTTACATGTCTTGCAGGGCAATCTGCAGGCGATGCTTGATGGTGTATATCCAATCGATGTAGACGAGATAACCCGTCTTGCCGAACAGACTCGCCATCTCACTACTTTAGTAAATGATCTACATGAACTGGCCCAAGCAGAAGCGCACCAGCTCTCGTTGCGTAAGCAAGGAACGGATATGGCGGCCATAGTCAAGGAGACGGTTGCTGCATTTAAACCAATCGCCGCTTCGAAGGAAATCGGGCTGACTGTGGAACTATTGGGAACAATCCCGGTGTTGAATGTGGACGGTGACCGGATCCGCCAGGCCCTGAGTAACCTCCTATCGAATGCTGTGCGTCATACCCCTGCTCAGGGTTCGATTACCGTCTGTACTCTGACCAAAAAGGACGAACTGCAGATACGGGTAAGCGACACAGGACCGGGAATCGCACCTGAACACATGGAGCATGTATTTGACCGGTTTTACAGAACCGATAGCGCCCGTTCGCGAGAGATGGGTGGCACTGGGCTTGGTCTTTCTATTACAAGAGCAATCGCCGAAGCCCATGGAGGACAGGTGACTGTTGTTAGCGACGGGCTTGGAGAGGGGAGTACGTTTACAATCCACCTACCCCTGGAGGCCTAGAGCGAGGGGAATCCTCGTTAGCTTGGAATGATAGGAATAGTTGGACTGACGAAAGGCACCCCTGCGGTCAGCCTTGCGGTATGGATTCGAGATAGTTCTCTCTAACCCGCTTCACCCATTTGTAGATCTCTAAGATGACGAAAACGATAGCACTCGCTCCGAGGCAAATCAGAAGCTGCTCGATTGTCAATGGTTCGGTTCTAAACACCCCTTGGAAAAGTGGCACATAAATGATCACTAGCTGGAGGAAGACAGTTAGCAAAACCGCTCCCACCATCAAGCGGTTGGAGAATACGCCGATTTTGAATAGGGAGTCGCGACTGGAGCGCATGGCCAAAGCGTTCCCCATTTGAGAAAGAACCAGGGTAGTGAAGACCATCGTTCGCCAGGGCACATCCTCGAACTCGAAGGCGACCCGGCCAATAGCTATGGAAACTGCGCCCATCAGAATTCC
>JAUVOB010000427.1 GCA_030599405.1 Chloroflexota bacterium
ATCACTCCCGCGCACATTGCTATCGATAAGGCCTACGAGTTTGCCAGGGGTACCGAATCGATTGGAACAACGCATCGGGGCATTGGCCCTGCCTATACGGATAAAGCTATGCGCAACGGAATTCGAGCTGGCATGCTTAAGGATCCTGAAGCTCTAGCGGACGCTGTCTTAGCAGACATAGAGCAAAAGAATAAGCAGCTTACAACTATCCATCACGCAGACCCGATCGATGCCAGATCGATAGCTGCCGAATATGCCAGTTTTGGAAAATTGCTAGCACCCTTCGTATCCGATACCTCGCGTCTATTGGATGAAAAACTCAAACAGGGCAAGTTGGTGTTAGCGGAAGGAGCCCAAGGCACGCTGTTGGATCTCGATCATGGTACCTATCCCTTTGTAACAAGTTCCTGGCCAACTTCAGGGGGCGCACTCATCGGTCTTGGCTTAGGGCCTAAACACGTTGATCGAGTTTTCGGTGTTGCGAAGTCTTTTACCAGTCGCGTTGGAAGCGGTCCATTCCCAAGTGAACTGGGCGGGGATGAGGCGGTTAGGCTTCGGGGAACGGGCGAACTGCCATGGGACGAGTTTGGAACGACTACCGGCCGGCCGCGACGAGTAGGTTGGCTGGATACTGTTATTCTGCGGTATGCCGCCCGCATTAATGGCTTGACCGAGCTAGCTTTAACCAAGTTGGATATCTTGAGTGGACTTCCCGAGATACCGGTTTGCGTATCCTATGAACTAGACGGCGAAGAGTTAGGATACTTTCCAAGCGACCTGACAGTTCTGTCCAAATGTAAACCTATCTATAAACGACTACCAGGCTGGATGGAGGACATCACAGAAGTACGGCGAATGGCAGATTTACCAAAAGAGGCACGTTCATATGTCGAATTTGTCTCGCAGGAGATTGGAGTTCCAATAAGCCTCGTATCGGTTGGACCAGGCCGGGAGCAGATAATACAAACTCCGTAGAGTAGCTAGGGGAAACCATATCGAAACAATCCGTCTTTACTTGATCATGAGATCAATGACGGAACGTCCATCTACCGAGTAGTCACATGTGACTTTTCTGGTTGGACCCTAGAAGTCCCATATCAGCTGCACATGGCCTTTCAGCCCATCAAGCATCATATCTATTGAGATGCTTTCGTTCACCGTATGGGCGAGATGCTCCTCCCCCGGAGAGAAGCCAACTATGGCAATGTCGTCTCGATGAGCAGCAAAATGGCGTCCATCTGTAGCAAACCGATAGCTCATTAGTTCTGGTTGCCAGCCCATTCCGCGCTCTATGAATCTGTGAACTCGACGAACGATCTCGCTTTCTGGCGGCGTATAGAATCCGCTGATAATCTCCCCGGCCTCAACCTCGGGATCCGATATACCCGACCATGGGCTGCTAAATTGAGGCACCTGATCTACACTGATCTCCTCGACGAAAGCCTGTAAAGTTGAGACACTTTCGGCGGCCGTCCTGAAATCCAGAAGGACTCGAGTCCACGCGGGCGTTACATTAGGACTCTGTGTATCCACCTCAATAATAGTCGGGGCGACGCTAGTATCTCCAAGGAGAGGATGCGATTTTAGCTCGAGTTGACGCATTTCAAGTTGCTCCAGAAACTGAGCCATCGCGAAGTTTGGGTTAACTCCACTCTCAGGAACGCTGGCATGGACGGATCTACCCGAGAATGTGACCCAGGTTTGCCATATTCCCCTATGACCCAAACTGATATTATTCGATGAAGGCTCACCGAGGACGATCAACTCAACGGGGTAATCAAGGTTCTTCACCCAGAAGAGCGCGCCAGCACCTCCAGTTTCCTCCTGAACAACGGCGGTCACGACTACATCTCGCCGCGGTCGCAACCCGCTGCGGATGACAGCAGCTAATCCGTAAACCTGCACTGCCAACGGCCCTTTGATATCGCAGGCTCCCCGGCCGAATATCCTGCCCTCATGGACTTCGGCGGCATAAGGAGGAAATGGCCAAAGGCTCAGATCGCCGGGATCAACGTGGTCGAGATGACTGTTTAAAACGAGCGCGCCGAGACTTCGGTTTGTGCCGTAAATCCGACCGCTGACATTGCCAATGTCGTCTATCCACACCTCATCGAATTGGAGCCGGGTCATCTCGTCGGCAACCAATCCGGCGATGTCTTTCTCTAGCGACGGCATGCTTGGCGTTTGGATCAAACGCCTGGTGAAGTCTAGGCAA
>JAUVOB010000019.1 GCA_030599405.1 Chloroflexota bacterium
CATAGCCAGTATAGCACGCTGGAAGAGATCGATCAGACTAGGATCGCCTTCGCAAGATGGCTGAATTTATTTCTCTGATGAAGGAGAAACACCCCGCGTAAATCAGCTATTAAGCCGTTTTGACAGCAGTTGGCCTTTCATCTAAAATCTATTCCTTAGCTCTTTCCTAACAACAACCCCCCGTGAGGTTTCTCTTAATGAAAGAATTTCAGACAGGACAAATTCGTAACATCGTGCTTGTATCGCACAACGGCGCCGGAAAAACCACCTTCGTCGAGCGCCTACTTTTCGACACTGGAGTGACCACCAGGATGGGAAGTGTAGACAGCGGAACGGCTGTTATGGATTTCGAGGAAGAGGAGATAAATCGGCAGGGTTCGATTGCCACAGCAATAGCTCCTATTGAGTGGGACGACCTTAAGCTCAACCTCCTCGATACGCCAGGATACGCTGACTTTGTAGGCGAGGTAAACAGTGCGCTGAGAGTGACTGAGAGCGCCCTGGTTTTCGTCGAGGCTGTTGCAGGTGTTGAGGTCGGAACTGAGTTGGTCTGGCAATACACCATTGAGAAACAATTGCCCCGGATCTTGGTGATTAATAAGATGGATCGCGAGAACGTAAACATCCAGCGAACTATGAGAAGCGTCGGCGAAAATCTAAACGGCACCTTCGTCAATCTGCAGCTACCAATCGGTGAAGGATCATCATTCAAAGGGGTAATTGATCTGCTTTCAATGAAGGCGAGACTGGGAGCCGATGATGAGCAGGCGGAGATTCCGGCGGACATGGCTGATGATGCCGAGAAAGCCCGAATCGAATTGGTCGAGGCTGCGGCCGAGGGTGACGACGAACTTCTGATGAAGTATCTGGATGGCGAAGAACTCACCATGGACGATGTAATAAGTGGCCTGAAATCGGCGATGGCTAGCGGACAGGTAACACCCATAGTCTATACGGCTCCCCAGGCCGGTATTGCCGTTAATCCTCTTCTGGAAATCATGGCTAGCCTACTACCCCCGCCTGATGGCTCGGGGACTTTTCGGGCCGTCGGACCTTCAGGCGACGAGGCCGAATACGAGATTAGCGATGTCTCCCAGCTGGCAGCCTTCATATTCAAAACGCGCGAAGATCCCTATGGAAAGATGAGCTACTTGCGGATTTTCGGCGGAATTCTTGAATCGGACAGTCGCATATGGGATGCGGAGTTAGACTCAGAGGTGCGAGTCGGAACGTTGAATATTTTACGAGGAAAAGACCAGATCCCGGTTGCCAGACTCCATAGTGGAGATATCGGTGGTGTGATGAAGCTGGGAGATTCGGTCACGGATGGCACTCTCTGTGACCAAGGGCATAAATTGGCCATCAAAGCGGTTGAACAGCCTAGCCCCATTTCTTCGCTGGCCGTTCATCCTGTCTCTCAGTCTGATGTGGCAAAACTTACTACTGCATTGAACCGTCTTGCGGCCGAGGACCCGACGCTTCGCTGGCGTCCGGAACCGGCGACACGAGAAACTATCCTGTCTGGGATGGGAACGGCTCATCTCGACATCGCTGTTAAAAAAGCGCGGTCGAAGTTTGGGGTCAACTTAACAACCAGCATCCCCAAAGTTCCCTATCGCGAGACGATTACCAAGACCAGCAAGGCCGAATATACCCATAAGAAGCAAACTGGAGGGGCTGGTCAGTATGCTCGGGTATTCTTACGGCTAGAGTCTTTGCCAGACGACGAAGAATTTGAATTTGATACGGAGGTATTCGGTGGGGCTATCTCGGGTCCATTCGTCATGGCAGTGCAAAAAGGTTGCCGACAAGCCTTGGCGGCCGGCGCCTTGGCCGGATTTCCAATGACCGGGGTAAAGGCCGTGGTCTACGATGGTAAAGAGCATCCCGTTGACTCGAAGGAAATAGCCTTCCAGATTGCCGGGCGAGAGTGCTTCAAGAAGGCTGCGCTTGCCGCCGATCCCGTTCTACTGGAGCCAGTATACGAGATTACGGTATCCGTTCCAGCCGAAAACATGGGAGACATTATGGGCGATCTTAACTCCCGTCGTGCTCGCGTTCTCGGTATGGACCAAGAAGGGACCAAAGCGATTGTCAAGGCCGAAGTACCTCTTGCCGAGGTACAAACGTATTCGGCTGATCTTCGTTCCATGACCCAAGGCCGCGGTGTGTTTGGAATGGAGTATCTCCGGTACGGGCGTGTACCAAGCCACCTTCAGGAACAATTGGTTCTTCAACGGGCAAAGGAAAAAGAGCAAGAGTAAAAGGGTCCGCTTGTAGATGCATTCAGAACCAGAAAAGGGAACCGCATGACGGTTCTCCTTTTTTCTTGTCCGGTTACTCCCACTCGATAGTGCCAGGTGGTTTGGACGTTATGTCAAATACTACCCGGTTCACCCCTGCGACCTCATTGACAATTCGATTACTGACTCTCCCTAATAGTGCGTGAGGGAGCCGAGCCCAGTCTGCAGTCATGAAATCGTCGGTCGTCACAGACCTAAGTGCAACTACCTCCTCATATGTACGCTGATCTCCCATCACACCAACGCTTCGCACGGGTAGTAATGCAGCGAAGGATTGTTGGGTTCCTTGCCTTAATAGGTTTGCTTTCTCCAACTCATCGATAAATATGGCGTCTGCCGATCTCAGCCGTTCAAGTCTTTCCCAAGTAACCTCGCCGAGACAGCGAATTGCCAATCCTGGACCCGGAAACGGTTGTCGCCAGACTATCTGTTCCGGTAGCCCTAACTCGCTGCCGAGACGACGTACTTCGTCCTTGAATAGCAGCCGAAGGGGTTCGACAAGCTCAAAGTCCATAACCTCCGGTAACCCGCCGACGTTGTGGTGAGTCTTTATCGTGTGCGCCTCCGAATCGCCTTCTTTCGCACTCTCAATCACGTCTGGATAGATCGTACCTTGAGCAAGGTAATCGACCCTTCCCAACTTTCGCGCTTCTCGCTCGAATACCCGTATGAACTGCTCGCCAATAATCTTCCGCTTCTGCTCCGGATCGGTGACATCTCTAAGAGATTCCATGAACTCTTCGACGGCTTTCACCGCTATGAGATTAAAACCGGCTTCTGTGCCGAAAGTCTCGACTACCTGGTCAGCTTCCCCCTGGCGTAAGAGGCCGTGATCGACGAAAACGCATACAAGCTGGTCGCCGACTGCCTGGTTCAGTAGAGCAGCTGCTACGGACGAATCTACCCCTCCGCTGAGACCCAACAGCACCCTACCCTCGCCGACTTGTTCCTGTAAAAATTTGACCTGTTCGGCGATGAACTTCGCCGGCGTCCAATCACCCCGACATCCACAAACATGGTAGGCAAAATTACTCAGAATCTTCTGCCCTTTGGGCGTGTGGGCAACCTCTGGGTGAAACTGGACACAATAGAGGTGGCGATCAACATCTGCGGCAGCTGCAAAAGGCGAATTTCGCGTGTGGGCAATGGGCATGAATCCACGAGGCAATTCCTCAACCCGATCACCATGGCTCATCCAAACCTGATCCTCCGGCAGCAGTTCTTCATCCAAATCCCTGCCAGAGTGCCAATCTTGAAACAACGGGTTCTCAATTTCATTTCGGATCAGCAGCGAAGGTCCATATTCGCGCTCTTGGCTTGCCGCTACTCTTCCGCCAAAATGTTGAACGATGAGCTGCATCCCGTAGCAGATGCCCAGAACTGGCAATCCGCTCTCGAGCACGTATCGGGGTAATTCCGAAGCGTTCTGGTCATAGACACTTCGAGGACCTCCGCTGAGGATGAACCCTTTTGGATCATGCTCCATGACCTTATCTTCGCCGCTGCGCCATGAGTATAGACGGCAGAAGACGTTAACCTCTCGAAGCCGTCGGGCAATTAGCTGGCTGTATTGGGAACCATAGTCGAGGATTATTATGGTGTCGTGGTTGGTTTCTCTCTTCATCGTCCAAGGTCTGTGCGGCGGTATCCGCAGTTTAGAGATGCTTCTTCCTGGCTAGTATAATGTTCCATCAATTGGCAATAGTAATCTTACCATCGCGCATGTCAACGATCTCGACGATTGACTCGATGGGTACTCCCCAATGTTCGAGCGCCAGTCGTCCACCCTCAAAGGACTTTTCCACGACAACGGATATGCCCACTAGTTGTGCTTGGGCGTTGCGGACGATGCGAGCAAGGGCTTCGATCGTTCTCCCACTTGCCAGGAAGTCGTCAACAATCAAAATGTGATCACCCGAGTGGAGGAACTCGGGCGAAACCATTAGATTCACCTCGTTTCCCTTCGTATGACTCGGAGCTACTTCGATGTAGACGGGTTCGCTCATAGTAATCGGCTTATGCTTCCGTGCATATACGACCGGAATATTATCCAGGGCCCTGGCCGCAAATGCTGCGGGAACGATTCCACTAACCTCAGCCGTCAGTATCCGATCTGGCTTGTATCTAGAAAACCGACGGGCTATCTCCTCTCCAACCTGCTCCATCAATCCAACATCCAGCTGGTGGTTTAGGAAGCTGTCGATCTTCAGAATCCCACCTCCCAGATTCTGACCTTCAGCTAATATTCTATCTCTGAGATCATGCATCATACAGCCCCTTAGTTCTGCGCTTGAACTCCATACCGGCCGGTTAAGGGTCGTCAATACGATTTAGTCGCACAGCTTTCTCCATTATATCACCGGCTGGACGACATTAATATGCATTGTTATTCGAACTATTTAGGTTATATTGTACAATTTTTCACAATTACCTTGACGTCTATACTGCTCCATTCTATAATGTTCAAAACTAATTGAAAGTTGTGAACGAGGACCTGGTCGGATGCTTCTTCAAGTAGATGAAGGAATTGCCTCTGTCGATCAATTGTTGGATAGAGTTGTACATACGGATGTTGGATTGTTGCAAGAGAGTAGCCTGCATATCATCCGCGCGGGCGGAAAAAGGCTGAGACCTCGGGTTGTTTTCTTGTCCCATCTAGCTGCAGGCGGCAACGATATTTCGAGTGTGGTTCCGCTGGCTGCGGCCGTCGAGCTCGTCCATACTGCCACTCTGGTGCACGATGATATAAACGATCATAGCCCCACGCGTCGTGGCAGAGTGGCCGTACATGCCCGCTGGGGCCGGACGTTCGCGCTGTTGACGGGTGATTATCTCTTCACCAAAGTGTATGAAATGATGGCGCCCTATGGTCCCGAATTCAACGTCACCATGGCTGACGCCTGCGTCAAGCTGGTAGAGGGTGAAACTCTGCAAGCCGCAGCAGCAAAGGCCGGAGCGATAGATCAGCCGACCTATAAACGCATTGTAACCCTGAAGACGGCGAGTCTGTTTAGAGCCGGCGCGATCATGGGCGCCCAACTAGCAAATGGTAGTGAGAAAGTCGTCGAAGCGCTAGGTAACTTTGGGAAGTACCTCGGCGTCGCATTCCAGATAGTAGATGATGTTCTGGATGTGATTGGCGATCCGGATACGCTTGGCAAGCCAGTAGGCAACGACATGAATCAGGGCTCTGGCGCAATCCTGGCTCAGAACGGCCGAAAATACACTGATGGCAGTGGGCCTGGCGATGGCGAAGCAGATCCTATCGCGACCATGATGGCCCAGTTGAAGGAGTCGGGAGCAGTTGAGATAGCACTTATAGAGGCGCGGGAGATGGCCAGCAAGGCGTTAGCCGGTTTGAAGAACGTTCCAGAATCTCCGGCCACTGAGGAGCTTGCATCCTTAGTCGATCAGGTTCTTGAACGTCAGAACTAAGGCTCATGTTCGCCTACCAGTTGTAAAGAAAGTTGCCGTCGTGATACTGCCTCATTCTCCCCTTCTGTAGCATGATAGATAAGACCCTCTCGCTCAGTGACGCAGTTCGTTACGTTCGTGATGGTCATACAATCGCATTAGGCGGTATGACCATTTATCGTCGACCGGTTGCGTTTGTGCAGGCCCTCATCACCACAGAAAACCCACCTAGTAAACTCACCTTGTTTTCCTTTACCGCTGGTTTGGCGTCTGACATCTTGGTCGGCGCTGGAATGGTGGAGCGAATCCGAACCTGCTATTTTGGACTCGAGTCATTCGGCCTCGCTCCTATGTTTACGAACGCTGCTAGTGATGGGAAAATCGAAATAATCGAAGAAAGCGAAGCAAGTATCGCCAACGGTCTCCGGGCTAAAATGGCTGGGGTGGGTTTCATGCCGAGCCGTGCATGGCAGGGCACGGACATGTTTTCCGTGCGCCCGGATGTGCGGATAATTGAAGACCCCTACAACGGTCGCGATCTCACAGCTTTCCCCGCCATCGGTTGCGATGTTGCCGTGATCCACGTGTTGAAGGCTGACAAATTCGGCAATTGCCAGCTCGGGGGTAATCCGACGATCGATCATGAACTAACCCTGGTGGCAGATACGGTCATTATTACCGCGGAAGAGGTCGTAGACTCCCTGGAGACAAGCATTGATTTCAGCGGCTTGCCGGTATCCGCCGTTGTACATTTACCACAAGGCGCCTGGCCAACGTCTTGCTACCCGACGTATCCCATCGATGGAGACGAGATCTTGCGCTATATTGACGCTTGCAATAAAGGCGAGTTTGACGCCTATATTCGGCGATTAAGCCAATAAACCAAGACGATGTACACTAAAGACGAGATCATTGCGACTTGCATTAGTCATCAGATCCCAAACGGACAACTCGTCGCCCATGGCATCGCTACACCCCTGGTAGCCGCGGGATATTTATTGGCTCGACTGACGCATGCCCCAGACCTGGCCTTCATATCGGCCATAGGCCAATCGGTTTGCCGCGACTGGGCCCCACTCGGCGTAGCAACAATTGAAAAATTATGGATAAGCCAGGGTCTGATGAGCATCAACTTCGTCGACGCAGTTTGCAGCTTCATTCCTCGATTCCACCCAATTGAGTTCTTCCGTCCTGGCCAGGTGGATGCAACCGGCAACTTCAATAACGTATTTATCGGGGGATCTTACGAGCGACCGAGGTTAAGACTGCCAGGTGTTGGCGGTATTCCGGACATCACGCCTTTTGGTGAAAATATCTTCCTCTACGTTCCTCGCCATGGCCGCCATACCTTTGTAGAAAAGCTTGACTTCACAAGCGGGATTGGACACGATCCAACCACTCGTCCAGGCAAAGGCCCAACGTATCTCGTTTCAGATCTGGCCCAATTCGATTTTGCGCCTGAAAGTGGACGGATGCGTCTGATAAGTATTCATCCGGGCGAATCTCTAGGCCGGCTTCAGGCAAAAACAGGTTTTGTTTTTGAGTATCAAGAACCGGTAGCCGAGACAGATTCGCCAACCCCGGAAGAGTTACGGCTTCTACGGGAAGTCATCGATCCCATGGGCATTCGCATGCTCGAGACGTTGAGCGGCCGACGGCGGAGACAAAAACTACGGGATATACTCCGTGAAGAATCTGCTTTTTTCGCTGGTTTCGAGGATAGTTAGGTGTATTCCATGCGCGTGGCCGTCTTTTCAGATGTACACGGTAATTTAACAGGCCTTAAGGCGGTACTTGACCACATCGAGAAGCAACCTAAAGTGGATGAGGTGGTCTTCGCCGGTGACGCCTGTCTCTTCGGACCTCGGCCCCTGGAATGCATAAGTGAGCTTCGTGACCGGGAAGTAAGCTGTCTGGTCGGCAACACTGACGCGTGGATTCTTCACCCCCCACCAATCGATGAAGGCCTCGACGATGTTACCCGCCAGAAGCGTATTGAGATTGCAGAATTCTGTAATTGGACGCTTGAGAAGATTGATGATGAATCTATCGCCTGGCTAGAGAATTTGGAGACGTCATTCGAATTACGCTTTTCCCCTAGCCATTCTCAAGAGGACGATCTGCTCATCGTCCACGCCAATCCCCAGGATTTGCTCCAAGTTATCTTTCCCAGCGAAGATCATCAGAGGAATCTATTCGGCCGAATACGTCAGAGTGATAGTGAGTTGGAGCCAATGCTTAAGGATTTAAGAGCCTCTTTGATCGCCTTTGGCCATTTACATATACCGGGATTACGTAACTGGGGAAATATTTCGTTGGCTAATATTAGTTCGGTCAGTTTCCCAGGAGACGGTGATCCGCGAGCAAAATACGCGATCATCAGTTGGCACGAGAGTCGTCGGTGGGAAGTAGAGTACTTCCGTGTCAGCTATTCTGTGCAAGATGAAATCAGCGCCTTCGAGGAACGCAAACCACCGGGCTGGGAGCGAACCGTTGAAGCGATTAGCGAGTACGGTTTGATCGCCCAGGTCGTTTAGGATTACCAATAGATTCCTTATCATTGCCTGAACTCCCCACCCTCTTTCATCACTCCATCTGCCGGGCCAAGTTATCGCGAATACTCCGAGCACATTACTCCGATTCTTCCGAATTCGAAGCCCGAATCAAACTCCATCTAGCAACCATTTCGATTTCATTGACATAGGCGTGTAGCCAAGTTTATACTTTTCCTAGCGAGGCTAACCTGATTTGTGCCCTCCAGGGCCCGTGCTGGCCGTATGACATAGAATCTCACTCGAAGAGTTATGTAAAGTACGGTGGCAGGGCAGGGCATTTGAAAACCATTATTGCTTCCGTGATATTCGAGCTACTTTAAAAGGAGATACCGAATCATGACCGCCATTTACTCCGAAAAACCATGGCTCAAGAGTTACGAGGATGGTGTTCCATCAACTATCGAAGTAACAAAACAACCTCTGCACAACATGCTGGAGGTCTCCAGTGTCAAATACCCAGACCGTCCAGCGCTCGTCTTTAAGGGTCGGGAAATCACTTATCGCGAATTGAATCAACTCGCCGACACCGTAGCCAGCGCGCTGGTTGCTAATGGCTTCAAGAAAGGGGATCGGGCCGTAATCTATATGGTCAATATGCCCCAATTCGTCATTAGCTACTACGGCATTCTAAAGGCTGGGGGCATCGTTATCGCAACCAATCCCCTGTATTCGGAAAGGGAACTGGAACACCAGTTGGCAGATTGCGGTGCTGAGACTGTTTTTGTCATGAGCCTCTATTACGAGAAGTTGAAAAACGTTCAGCAGCGTGGGCGTACGAATATAAAACGCGTCATCGTCACTAACATCAAAGAATATCTCCCATTTCATTTAAAGTTCCTTTTCACGTTAGCTAAAGATCGCCAGGAAGGTCATAAAGTAGATCTTCATCCGGGAGACATGTGGTTTCAAGACCTGCTCGCGAACGGAGAAAAGGCACCAGCGGTAGATACCACGATTACAGGCGACGATGTAGCCATACTCCAATATACGGGTGGTACCACAGGCGTAGCGAAAGGGGCTATTGGCCTTCACCGCAATCTTGTCACCAATACCCATGCCTGCCGCAGCTGGCTTACGGACGTGAAGTTGGGTGATGAGGTAGTTTTGATTTCTATCCCTCTCTTCCATTCCTTTGGCTTAATTGTGGCCTTGAGCTTTGGCGTCTTGGTTGGAGCTACGTGCGTTCTGATACCAGATCCCCGTGACCAGGGGGACGTCCTAGGAAGCATAAACAAGTACAAACCGAGCATATTCCCCGGAGTTCCCTCGATGTACGTTGCCATCAACAATAATCCGGATGTTGCCGAGGGAAAATATGACATCAAATCGATCCGAGTTTGTATATCCAGTTCTGCTCCGCTATTGCTAGAAACAAAGATGCGATTCGAGGAACTTACCGGCGGAAAGCTAATGGAGGGTTATGGATTAACCGAAGCACACGTCGCGACGCACGGAAATCCTATTTATGGCGAGTACCGGGAAGGTTCAATTGGTCTTCCGTTTCCCGGGATCGACTGCCGCATCGTAGATCCGATCGGAGGGAAGAAGGAGATGCAAGTTGGTGAAATCGGCGAGCTAGTCATCAAAAGTCCCAGCGTTATGCAGGGGTATTGGCAAATGCCGACAGAGACGACCAACGCTCTTCGCGATGGATGGCTTTTTACAGGAGACATTGCCCGAATGGATCAGGATGGCTACTTCTACATCGAGGATCGCAAAAAAGACATGATCATCGCAGGAGGATACAACATATACCCGCGAGAGGTAGAGGAAGTTTTACTGACCCACCCCGCTGTTATGGAAGTCGCCGTGGCCGGTATACCTGATCCATACAGAGGGGAGTCTGTTAAAGCCTGGATTGTCAAGATACCAGGTGACGAGACAGACGCGGAAACGATTATTAACTGGAGCAAGAACTATCTGGCCAAATATAAGTATCCCAGGATCATCGAGTTTAGAGATGAATTACCTAAGACCGGCGTCGGCAAGGTGTTGAAACGGGAACTAATCAGAGAGGAGTCGGAACGGAAATAGGATTTCTGTCAGGGCAGG
>JAUVOB010000205.1 GCA_030599405.1 Chloroflexota bacterium
CAACAAGCACCTTTTTTAATGAGAGAATTTTGTCATTGCGTTGATCAAAGGGCCGGATAAGAAGCATCGGAATTGTCGCTTGTTGGATAACCTCATTGGCCACACTCCCCATAAGCACACGGCCGACGCCCGATCGTCCATGTGTCGATAGAACTAGCAAGTCGATGTCACCACCCTGGATTCGATACGAAATTTCCTCAGCGGCCTCTCCGACCGTAATGGATGACTCGGTTGTGATACCTGACTGTCGCAACTTCGCAGACACCTCGCCTAGATAATGCTCGTAATCTACCGCTTCTCCATCTGTATGCGGCTCCGCCGGGATATTTGGAAGCAAGTGATGTCCGTCTGATCCTTGCCGGACTGACATGAGCACCAGCTGAATACCATCGCCACGTGATATCGTTGACGCGGCTGAAAGAGCCATTTCCGAGAGTTCTGATCCATCTAAAGGAACTAGAACCCTATTGATGACTGGCAAACGACCATTATTCTCGGCGAATCGAACCGTCGGCACGGTAATCTTCTCGGTGAATGGCAACGCCCTAACCTCTTCATGGGGTATCGGAACACCCAAACTCGAGCGGAAGAATGAGAAGACCAGATAGAGGAGGGGTATGAAAATGAAGTAGATCCAAGCCCCATCTGCGAAACGCTCCATGAAAATAATTATCGTGGCCACGGATGTGAGTATAGCGGCAGGGATAGTGCCAAACAGAGCAACGACATTGCCTCGGGTTGATTCCTCGCGAACGTACCCAATGAGTCGCCTTGTCGCCGCCCAGGCAGTCATGCTAAGAAGGATAAAGACGCCGGCAGCGTATATCGCTAAATAGGTCCCTTCATTGGTACCAAAGACAAGAAAGCTCAGCGAGACGATCGCTACCTCTATCCAGACGGGAACGGCAGCGACCTCGAAAGCGTTGCGCTGACCAACTACGGCCGGAACATAGTGACGCAGCCTGAGTCCTAAGGCCAGGTTTTGTAGCCCCTGGGCGCTGGCAGCCGATGCAGAGATGAGAACAAGAACGCCGACCAACGTTCCTAGGACAGCCAGGGGTGCGGGTAGCAACTTGTCCATAGTTTGAGTGAAGACCGAAACCTCACTGTTGGTCACATCGGATAATTCATAGATTGCCGGCCCCACAATGAGCATGGTCAGGGATGTCGTACCCATAATGATCAGGAGACTCTTAAAGGCCATCCGGCTCTTCTGCCGTGGCGTCCCTTCGTAGGCAGCCACAAGGTTGGCGAAGATCTCAATACCCGTCATCAGGGCGAGAATTCGGACGAATCCACCCAATGTGTATCGAATATAATCCGGTGAGAACGCCTTCCAATCAATGCGAGGTAATCTAATCCCTAGTTGTAATATCGACGCGATTATCATCGTCCACAGGAGAAGCAATACACCGGCTGTTGCCGGGCCAAAGACCTGTGCAGCCATCTTGGGACCGCGATTCACGAGCCATCCCGTACCAATACTCAGCAAGATGGCCAAAACTGTGCGAAGGGGAATGCCGAGGATCCGCTGATGGTTTAGGGCTGGCAGTCTATCGGCTAAGAAAGTGATCAATGCCGCCATGCTGACCAGGAAGGTCAACGTATACTCAATGAAAGTAATGCTGGCGTTTAGCTTAACAGCCCAACTTCCAAATTCCTCTTCGCTAAGGCCGCTTCCCCCACTCCCATCGACGATCCACTTCATTACCAGACGGTACATTACCGATACCAGGGCTACCGTCAGAACGACCATCCAGATGCTTGCGCCGAATGTGACCTGCGCGACACCGGCAACGACAATCAACTTCAAGAATGGCCCAAAAACGTATAATGGCGAGGTCGCCGGATCACCTCCCCCGGCTAGGGCGCCTTCCAGCGAATTAGAGAGTTTGTGGGATACGTGGGCCAACGAGTTGCCGCCTTGAAATTACTTCGAATCGACGATGGGCCGGCGTCGATTCGGGTTAATAAAGTATTAAGGGCTCCCTTGTGTAAGGCTGCGATCGACGACCTGAGGGAAAAATATTGGTAACCACTAAAAGCATTCGCCTCACAAATACTACCTGGACGAAAGGACCAATATTCATTGTCTATTACCGTAATCTGCACCTTAACCGATATCGAGTATTAAGTTCCCGCATGATGATACGGCTTTTTACGTTAGTTATCAACATATGTCGGTTGGGCATGAGTTTGTCGTAGGCTCAGAATACCTATGACATTTGACACCTGACGATGAGGTATGTATGTGATACCTTTATGGATCTTAAGGATGCTGCGTTGGTAAAGGAGTTCACTATGGTCCGCCGTCTAATTACCCTGCTTGCTGCGGTGCTCTTTGTGTTCTTGGCGGTTGACATCGTTCAGGGATTTACCGAGCCACCCACAAGCCCCTCGACGAAACTGATAGCCGTTGATGCTACGACAGGTGGTCAATTGGAACGCTTTGAAAAAAGCGGACTACCCGCTTATGCGTCACTAACCGGCCAAGGCGGCGCCTATCTGCTGGCCGGTGCTGACCAAATTGGGCTCTCAAGGCTGCGGTCTCTCGGGCTCTCGTACCGGATTCTTGATGAGGATGTGAGCGGGTATACATACTATCTTGCCTACCAAGTGCCGGATAGACCAGTTCCTCGTTGGCAGGATTTTGGGAAGCTGCTACTTGACGATGGCGTGCAGGTTTTGCTCCGTATGAATGAGACCAAAGCCGATCGCATAGCGGAGCTCGGAGTCTTTATTCAGAAGCTCTTCATGGATCCCATCGTCTTAAGGCCAAAGGATTCAAGCGACCGCTTTCCAACCTTGATTGATCCAGATCCCACGATCCAATCAATGATGGATCAGGTGATCAGTACGACCGTTTATCAATATGATGGCAATCTGAGTGGCGAATGGCCGGTGACAGTTGACGGACTGCCATATACGATCGTTACCAGGTACACCTATAGCGGCGAGCCGATCGAAAAGGCGACAGAATACGTCGCAGAGCACATGGGGAACTTGGGATTAGACATTGAGTATCACGTCTGGAACGCGAGCCGTCCCCCTAATGTAATCGGCGAAATAACCGGAGAAACCAATCCGGACGATATCTTCCTGATAACCGCGCATATTGACGACACCTCGGAAAACCCATATGTCATCGCCCCTGGAGCAGATGACAATGCCAGTGGATCAACCGCGGTGATGATCGCCTCTGATATTTTCAGCCAATATCGGTGGGACTGCACGCTAAGATTCGCCTTCTTTACCGGCGAAGAACAAGGTTTGCTAGGCAGTACCGTGTATGCTCAACGATCCTCAACGGCCGGCGAGAATATTGTCGGCGTGCTCAACCTGGACATGTTAGGCTGGAATACGCCGGGAAGTAGCCGGACCATTGATCTGGGGGCGGAAAGTAGTGTCCCTGGAAGTGTGGCCATTGCCAATCTATTCTCCGATGTGATTGATGCTTACTCAATAAACCTGATTCCCCAGATCAGCACCTCTGGGACTTGTTGTAGCGATCACGTGCCATTTTTGAATAATGGATATGCTGCGATATTAGGAATTGAAGACTGGAGCGACCATACTCCATATTACCATACGACGAACGACTTACTCGACAGTTTGAATCTTGATTACTTCACCGATTTCGTCAGAGCTTCAATTGGCACATTTGCGCACATGACTAGTTGCATGATTCCTAACGAAACCGGATCTCTTGAGGGGCACGTTAATCAGGTCGAGGATGGATCGCCTATCGAGGGGGCGGAGGTATTTATGGTAAGCGACTCTGGCTCGGAAGCGTCTGCGACGACGGACAGCAGTGGCTACTATACCATTACGGCTGATATCGGAACCTATACGGTGACGGTCTCGGCCGAGGGTTATATCCCGGCGACTGTTGGTGGCGTTGAATTGCTAACAGATACGGTGACGACGCTTGATTTTGCTCTTGTTCCGTTGAGTAAAGGGGCGCTTGACGGGCACGTAACCGATGCTGAGAGTGGGGCTTTTATCGCCGGCGCTTCGGTTTACTTAGAGGACGTAGCCGGTTGGAACACGACAACTACGACTGATAGTGGCGGATATTACACATTTACGCTAGAAGTTGGAACCTACACGGTAACAGTCTCGGCCGAGGATTATATCTCGGCCACTGTTGGTGGCGTCGAGGTGCAAACCGATTTGGTGACGACGCTAGACTTCGCTCTTGCACCGGTGAGTAAAGGGGCGCTTGACGGGCACGTAACCGATGCTGACAGCGGGGTATTAATTATCGGCGCCTCAGTCTACATTGAGGACTTAACCGGTTGGAACACAACGACTACGACTGATAGTG
>JAUVOB010000204.1 GCA_030599405.1 Chloroflexota bacterium
CTGAATTCATTTCCTTGAGAAGAAGTAGAGTTAGCTGATGGAAAACGAGATAGTCGACATTTTATCGCAATACGCACCTTTATTGATCCCCATTATTCTGATCCAGTTAGCCCTTGTCGTCGCCGCTTTTTGGGATCTCATCCGCCGGGAAAAGACGAGGGGATCAAAGTGGCTTTGGGTATTCGTAATTCTTTTGTTGAATATGATTGGACCCATCATCTACTTCCTGGTTGGTCGCGATGATGAGTAGCATGGAAGCAATCCGGTGTGAACAATTAAGCCGGACCTATGGCGCTGTAAGTGCGTTAAAGGCTCTTGATCTCTCAGTAGCTAAAGGATCTGTTTTCGGATTTCTCGGCCGGAACGGGGCCGGAAAAACAACGACAATACGTCTGCTAACGGGACTTGCCCGTCCGACCAGCGGACGCGCCTGGGTTAATGGCATCGAAAGCACCAATCGTGACACCGCCGCGCAGCGATCTTTTGGTTACATGCCAGAAGTTCCGGCTTTCTATCCTTGGATGACCCCTCAGGAATACCTGCTCTATATCGGCCGGCTATTCGGCATTAGTTCTGATGAGCTGAAGAAACGCGCCGTCGAGCTGCTTCAATTATGCGGTCTAGATAAGGCCGCAAAGAGGCGAATCGGCGGTTTCTCGAAGGGAATGCGTCAAAGATTAGGGTTGGCCCAGGCGTTGATTCACCGGCCATCAGTTCTCTTTCTCGATGAGCCGACCAGCGCACTCGATCCGGCCGGTAGACGAGATGTCCTGGATCTTATCGGTCAACTGAAGGGTGATACGACGATATTTCTGTCCAGCCACATCCTGGCGGATGTTGAGCGCGTATGTGATACCATTGGAGTCATCCACCAAGGTGAGCTCCTACTGGTAGAGAAGAGAGATAGTCTTCTAGCACGTTACGCATCGGATGTAATCCTCCTCGAGTTTGACAGCCAGAACAGGGCTGCCTTGAATTCTTTCCTGTCCCAGATTGAGTCCTTGGAGTGGGTTGAATCCATCAGCGAGGAGGACTTCGTCGTCCGTGTCACTGTATCGGACAGAACCCAGGGCAAGACCACGTTGTTGCAGCTGATCGCCGACAGTAAACTCCTTCTTTCTCGATACGAATGGGTCCGGCCGAGCCTGGAAGAAGTCTTCCTTGCAATAAGCACTTAGACAGGACGTTGAGCTAGTCCAACCGATGAATTACTGGGCATTTGCACTCTCTGCACTATTAATTGTAACTCTGCCTTTTGTTCTGGCATCCGTTTTACGGAGAAGGCGTACAGTGCCATGGCTGTACTTCATCGTAGGTGTGCTGACATTCGCGGGAGCTCAAATTATACATCTGCTCCTTAATGAATTACTGGTGCGTATCGGAGTCCTGCCTTCCGAAATGCCCGAGGGAAGTGCCCTCGTAGCGACGGCGATAGTACTGGGCCTCACTGCCGGCTTAACAGAGGAACTTGGCCGGGTTGTGGGCTACCGATTATTTCCCCGAGCCAGAAGATACCGAGATGGCTTAATGATGGGCTTGGGTCATGGTGGTATCGAAGCCGTTCTTGTCGGTGTATTAATGGCTGCTGGCATCAGTGCCCTATGGAACCTGGATTCGGTGGGACTTATTCCCCAAGGTGCTACGGCCGAAGACTACTCCACTCTGCAACAGCAACTAGAGTTGATTGATCAAACGCCGTTGATCGCTTTCGCCCCTCTGGTTGAACGTGTGATTGCCTTGACCGCCCAAGTCACCTTATCGGTTATAGTGCTTACCGCCTTCATCAAGAGCCAATGGCTCTATGTGCTAGTCGCCATTCTCTACCATGCCCTTCTGGACAGCGTTGCTGTGTTAGGCGCAGAGTGGTTTGAAAGCCCTTGGCCTCTCGAGATTATATTATTCATATTAATCTTGCCCGGCGCTATATGGGTCTGGCGACAACGATCTCAGGAATCCCTTGAAATGGCCAGACCCCGCAACAGCTTGCAGATTGAATTGGCTGCGTTTGGGACCACCTTCCGCAAGGAGCTTCTATTTCAGTGGAGGACGAAGCGCCTTCTTATCGTTGTTGCCATATTCCTTGTCTTTGGCATGTTGTCTCCTCTAGTTGCCAAGTTTACGCCGGAGCTAATATCCAGCCTCGAGGAGGCGGCACAGTTCGCCGAGCTGATTCCCGATCCATCCGTAGTCGACGCCATTGGTCAATATTTCAGCAACTTGACTCAATTCGGCTTTATCCTGGTGATCCTGCTAGGAATGAACGCCGTGGCCGGTGAGAAGGAAAAGGGGACAGCGGCAATGGTGCTCAGCAAGCCTCTACCCCGTTGGAGCTTCATCGTTAGCAAATACCTAGCCCAGGGATTGGTCTACCTGATCGCCATTATCTTGGCCGGGATCGCCGCCTATTACTATACGTTCTACTTATTTGAAAGCCTTCCTGCAATAGGTTTTGTCGTGGCTAATTTACTGTTATTTGTGTGGCTCATGGTTTTTGCCGCCGTAACTCTCCTGGGAAGTTCGATCGGAAAATCAACGGCCGCAGCCGCCGGTTTCTCCGCGCTCGGTGGCATTTTTTTGCTGGTGGCAGGCACCTATCCTCGCTATGGTGTGTTAGCGCCATCTGGGCTGGTAAACTGGGCGAGAGCTTTATCTCTCGACCTCGATGGTGCCATAAATGGCGGAGCACTTGCCATGGCCCTTGGGCTGATTCTCTTAATGCTGGTAGGGTCTATCGCAGCCATCGAAGAACAAGAGCTCTAAGCGAAAATTTGTTGGGATATCACCATAGGCAGAATCTGAGTGAACGCCTCGATGCAGAAACCTGAAAAGCGGATTCTCTCCTTTCTTCAGGAGAGTAAGGCGGAGATGGTTTCATACCTTCGCCGCCTAGTGCTTGTCGAATCACCGTCTTCGAATCCCGAGTCGCAAGCTGAGATCTTGGCGATTCTCAGGGAGACATTGCGTGAGCTTGACTACGCCATTGATATGCTTCCTGGAGAGCACACCGGCGGGCAGCTCTTGGCCAGACCGGCCGAAGGTTACATTTCTGGAAAACAACTGCTGATTGGACATTGTGATACGGTTTGGCCCATTGGAACCATAGAGAGTATGCCTTTCGTGTTCCAAGATGGCGCGATCAGGGGACCCGGCGTATACGACATGAAAGGGGGCTTAGCCCAGGTGGTTTTCGCCCTGAAAGCCATCCGCTCCCTAGGGATAAAGCCTACTCTAGAGCCGATCGTCTTCGTAAATACGGATGAGGAAATCGGCAGCATCGAATCCGAGCCCCACATTCGGCGGCTTGCCCAAGAGGTGGACCGCGTATTCGTACTCGAGCCTGCACTCGGCCCCTCCGGGAAACTCAAAACAGCCCGAAAAGGGGTGGGTCAATTCTCCGTAACAGTGAGGGGAAAGGCAGCACACGCCGGCCTTGATCCTGATAAGGGGATCAGCGCCATACGAGAACTTTCTTATCTAATCCAGAAGCTCTATGCACTAAGTGACCCTGCTGGAGGTGTTACGGTGAACGTGGGGACGATCGAAGGCGGGATCCGCCCAAATGTGATCGCACCCAGTAGCCGGGCCCAGGTCGATGTACGAGTTCCAACATTGAAGGAAGCCAGACGAATGGAATCGGCTATCTTAAACCTGCGACCAGAGACACCAGGTGTGGAGCTCGAAATAGCCGGAAGAATCGGCCGGCCTCCCATGGAACCTACGAAAGAAAACCAGCGACTTTGGTCGCTTGCCAGGTCGCTGGGTGAGACTATCGGATTACAGCTGGAGCAAGGAACAGCCGGCGGGGGATCTGATGGCAATACGACGAGCCAATATGTCGCTACATTGGATGGTTTGGGTCCGGTTGGCGATGGTGCACATGCCGACCACGAATTCATATTACTCGACAAAATGGTCGAACGTTGTGCCTTACTGGCTCTCCTGATTCTAGCTCCATAGGAGAGCCTGCTACCAAAACACTTTTGAATTGGAGCTTACCAGGGATAATCTTCGTGGGTGGGCATTTTATGTTAGGAGAAAGACCTGTTGAAGATTGCCTGCAAATCTCGTATTGAGATCAATCAATTCTAGGATTTGGAAACTGCATAGGACCATTCGTCATAAATGAGGGCCTGGGCCCTTGAATACAAAAGAGGTGACAGGTAATGGAGACGAAGAATTCAGATCTGAGAGGAGATGCTGGCCATGTCAAAGCATCTGCAGTCAAGGTGGGCCGGAATAACCTAACGGAGTGGGATGCATCTCGTCCGACGAACTTCTTCACTGCCGACCCGAACTTCCAGAGGTCGTTGGAATACCAATGCGGACTAGAAGCTTACCGGCAGCAGGCGATGAA
>JAUVOB010000371.1 GCA_030599405.1 Chloroflexota bacterium
GTACTTGGAGGATTTGGTACGCGGTGGATCTTTCCCCCATCACGATTATCCGTTGACGCACTATTTCACCGCTGAACACAATCAGATAATCCACTTCTTCACCGAGATCCACCCGATAACAAATCAGGCAGACGCCGAAAATTACATCACCCGTCTGTCCAAGATACCGAACAAGTTCCGGCAGCTAGAAGAAGGTCTTAGATTACGCCAGGAAGCAGGGATCATCCCACCGCGATACATTATTAAGCGGGCGGGCGGACAGATTGGGCAGATCGCCCATAGCGAGGCCGTCTCAACGCCCTTCTATGCGGTCTTCGCCGAGAAGATCGGTGAGCTTGACAGCTTATCGGATACTGAAAGGCAATCGCTACTGATGACGGCCGAAACCGTGATTGAAGGGTCTGTCATTCCAGCCTACCAGTCCTTAGAGGGCTATCTATCGGAGCTAGGGCAAAAAGCCCCCCAAGAGATAGGCGTCGGGACACTGCCCGAAGGCGATAGTTATTACGCGCATCTACTTAGACATTACACAACTACCGACCTGACCGCGGATGAGATCTTCGAGTCAGGTCTTCAGGAGCTTGAACGCATTCAAAACGAAATGCGATCCCTCTTCATCGAGCTAGATTACCCTGAGGACGAGACGATCCCGCAACTATACTCACGAGTAGCGCGAGATGGCGGTACTGTGGCTAGGGATGAAGTCGTCCCGACCTATGAACGCATCATCGCCGAAGCTGCTTCATCTCTAGAAGGAATTTCAAGCCTGCGGCCCAATGCGGAAATCATCGTTAAAGGTGTGCCTAGTGGAGGTTTCTACGTTGCTCCATCCTTTGACGGCACCCGCCCCGGCGCCTTCTATGCGACCTCGAACGGACCACTATCTCGGTTTGCAATGCCTACCTTGGCTTATCATGAAGCGATACCCGGTCATCATTTCCAGCTAGCCGTTGCCCAAGAACTGGATTTGTCGCTTTTCAGAAACACCGTGAAATTCGGCGCCTATGTGGAGGGTTGGGCTCTATATGCCGAACGAATAGCTTGGGAAAACGGACTATACAAGGACGACCCCTTCGGCGACTTGGGCCGGCTGCAGGCAGAGGCGTTCCGCGCTGCTCGCCTCGTAGTCGATACAGGCATTCACTCGAGGGGGTGGACCCGAGACCGGGCCATGCAATTCATGGAATCGAATACAGGTCTGCCTAGAAATATGGTCGCCAGTCAGATTGACCGTTATGTTGCCTGGCCCGGACAGGCAACATCGTACTCAATTGGCATGCTTAAGATTCTCGAGCTTCGCGGCAAGGCGGAGGAGCAGCTTGGCGATCGGTTTGACTATGTTACCTTTAACGACCTTATTCTGGGTCAAGGCAGCATGCCGCTAGTTGTACTCGAGCATGTTGTAGGCGAGTACATAAGCGAACAAATAAATGGCTGATCACTTGGATTCGACTAGCGTAGACTATTCAAAGCGACGATTAGATTCTACGCAATCCGTTGTTCTATGTTGTGAATTCGTTCGGGTATTGAGGTGAGGACAAAGGACGTTACTATGACTGTTTGGATCGACCGGCGGATTATCGCGGTTTTAGTTCTAGCATGTTCTGCTCTCATAATCAGTTGTGGTGAATCACCTGAGGCGGCAACGATTACCCCACGAGCCACCAGGCCTCCTCCTGAGGCTCCCACGCTAGTTTCACCTACCAGAGAATCAGTCTCAGAAGACGCCATAAGTACACTCGCCAGTGCCAAGGTAGAACCCACCATCACAATAGTGTACGATAACACTGTCTTTGATGATCGGCTTTCGGCTGATTGGGGCTTCGCTGCCCTGATTGAGCTAGCCGGCTTCACGCTCTTATTTGACACGGGTAGAGACGGAACCATGCTTCTAGACAACCTGCAGACGCTAGGTTTCGATCCGCTCCATCTTGACGCCGTTGTATTATCCCATGAACATGGCGATCATGTAGGTGGATTTCCCGTTCCTCTCGCAGATGGTTCTGAGCCCACGATGTACCTGCCCAGATCGTTTTCTACTGCGATAAAATCCATCGCAAGCAGTCACGGTGTACTCGTCGAAGTTAGCGATCCAATAGAGATCTATCCAGGAGTTCACGTAACAGGCGAGCTGGGAGATGCGATCGTAGAACAGGCGTTGGTTCTTGAGACCACGAAAGGGATAGTGGTGGTGACCGGATGTGCCCATCCAGGCATAATCGATATCCTCCAGCGTGCTAAGGAAATAACCGGTGGAGATATCGACCTCGTGATTGGTGGATTTCACCTAAATGGGCATAGTCGGAGCCAGATAGAATCGATAATCGATGATTTCCACCGATTAGGGGTCAGGCACGTGGTGCCTACCCACTGCACGGGGGAACTGGCCATATCCCTTTTCGCCGAGGCATTCGGTGAAAACTTTGTGGAAGGAGGAGCAGGCCGGGTTCTATCAGGCGGTTCAGGAAAAGATATAAAAAAGGAGACCAGTGCAGTTGAGAAGGTGCCGACAATTGAATCGACAGCTACACCCACTGCTATTCCAACTATAATCCCCACCCCTGTACCGATAGCAACGCCAACTCCATTACCTTCTAGCATCCTCCTGGAGCCCATGAACCATCAGGTGCAATCTCTTAACAACTGTGGCCCGGCGAGCGTGGCCATCCTATTGGGATATTTCGATCATCAGATTAACCAAGGGGTAGCCAATGACCAGGGATTGCTCCAGTTCCCATCTGTTTGTTCAATCTCGGA
>JAUVOB010000042.1 GCA_030599405.1 Chloroflexota bacterium
ACGAGCCATATTGGTTCCAAGTTTCTCGGCAATCACTGTGAGCTTTCGAATGGCGTCAATCTGTATCCGCGCTTTTTCGCTCGTGAAGCGTTCCTTCAACCAGTCGAATCCTTCTAGATTAGCCCGCGAGTCTTGAGGGATTCCATCGTTGTACTTTCCGGTTAACAGACCTGAGGCTAGCGGAGACCAGATGGTCGTCCCCAAACCAATCTCATCATATAGCCGAGCATATTCGACTTCGACGCGCTCCCTATGGAACATATGGTATTGAGGCTGTTCCATCAACGGAGGTGTCAGGTTGAATTGGCGAGCAACGCTATAGGCTTCCATGATCTGCTGAGCCGACCATTCTGAAGTACCCCAGTACAAAACCTTACCCTGTTGGATAAGGTCATGCATCGCTCTTGCTGTCTCTTCGATTGGTGTGTTTCGATCAGGTCTGTGGCAAAAGTACAGATCAAGATATTCCAGTTGGAGTCGTTCCAACGCCTGGTGACAAGCCTCGGTCACATGTTTCCGGCTCAACCCGTGTTGCGTGGGTAATGGATCCCGCCTTGAACCCCAGAAGACCTTGCTTGATACAATGAAACTGTCGCGAGTCCATCCCAGCCTCTTGAGGAGTTTCCCCATAACTAACTCTGATTGGCCGGCTGCGTATACCTCGGCATTATCGAAGAAATTTACACCGGACTCATAGGCCGCGACCATACAGGCCTTAGAAACATCCTCGTCAACACGTTTTCCGAAGGTTACCCATGAGCCAAACGACAACGCGCTCACATGCAGACCAGAATTGCCGAGTCTCCGATACTCCATATCCTCTGCTCCTTCGTCGAATGAATCAAGGTGGCATCATCAGCCAGATTATCTTGCCTGAGTTTACCCGAAATAGAGTCATCAGAACAAAAGCTCATTGAAAGCCTCGCAAACAGCGATGCGACTAGAAGAGCGACTCGAGCGAACGCCTCTTTATCCGGTACGCGTAAGACAAGATGATCTTCAACCGGTTGCCGTTGGTAAGGGTGTCTGATAAAGTACTCGCTCGCCAAGTTGACGCCGACTTGAGACAATAGGTCAAGTGTCTAGCAGTTTAGATGATGGAACATCCAGTGAATCGTAGGCTAGAGGTTTATCGTCGTTTGCTTGGTTACCTGAAGCCTTACTGGAAGCAGGTAGCGTTGGGGTATTCCGCCATGCTGCTTGCTACTCTCGCAAATCTGATTATCCCCCAGGTCCTTAAAGCGGCCGTTGACGTTGGTCTCGTAAACCAAGATATCTCCGCCCTCTTGAGAGCCAGTGCTCTGATACTTGGAATTGGTCTAATTCGAGGCGCTGCCGGCTTCGGTCAGCGGTATTATGGGGAGTGGCTGACGCACCGTTTCGCCTACGACTTTCGAAATCGATACTACGATAGAGTTCAACGACTCTCTTTTGCCTTCCACAATCGCTCACAAACTGGGGATTTGATGAGCCGGGCGACGAGTGACATCTCTGAGACAGAGAGATTTATCGGTATTGGACTGATGGACCTAGTTGCCACCATCATGCTCATAGTTGGCGTAACGGTGGCTATGTTTCTGTTGGAAGCGCGACTCGCTGCCATCGCGCTGCTCCCACTTCCGGTATTACTCGTCGCGACCGTACGATTTGGGAGCAATATTCGGCCAAAATTTAAGAGAATTCAAGAACAACTTGCCGTGTTATCCACGACGATGCAGGAGAGTCTAACAGGAATTCGGGTCATAAAGGCGTTTGCCCGCGAGCCACATGAACTCGAGAAGTTCGATAAAGACAATAGAGCCTGGTTTCAACGTAGATACACGGTGATAAAGATGTGGGCGAACAACTGGCCATTCTTCACCTTCACACTATCTATGAGCATCTTCTTGCTTCTATGGTTTGGTGGGCCGATGGCGATGGAGGAGATCATTACAGCGGGCACGCTATTCGCAATGATCACCTACGTACTCATGCTAAACGGGCCCGTGCAACGTCTTGGTTTTCTCGTGAATTTGGCGGCTACAGCTGGCGCCAGTGCTGGTCGCGTATTCGAGATCATCGATACGCCAAACGAGGTTGTTGAGAAACCAGACGCTAAGTTAGTGGAAACGGTCCTGGGAGAGGTTCTCTTCAAGGACGTTGGTTTTGCTTATCAGGCGGGGCGATCGATATTGAGCGAGGTTACTTTCAGGGTGAGACCGGGACAGACATTCGCCTTGATGGGTCCAACCGGTGCAGGAAAATCAACCATAACCAACTTGATTCCGCGTTTCTACGATGCCACAGAAGGTCAAATCCTTGTTGACGGGCTCGATATCCGTGACTGGAATCTGTCTGAATTGCGCCGTAACGTTGGCATCGTGATGCAGGATTCGTTTCTCTTCAGTTCGAATATAGCTGACAACATCGCCTACGGAAGACCTGATTCCGCGAGAGAAGAGATCATTGATGCCGCAAAGGCGGCAAGGGCGCATGAATTTATTGAGAGGTTTCCCGAGGGATACGACACTATCGTCGGCGAACGTGGTGTTACCTTAAGCGGGGGACAGAAACAGCGTATCGCAATCGCTCGAGCCTTATTGACAGATCCCCGGATTTTGATACTCGATGATTCTACAAGTAGCGTCGACACCGAAACTGAACACCTGATTCAACAAGCATTAACGGTGTTGATGCAAGGAAGAACCACATTTGTCATCGCACAACGACTGCTGACACTGAAGAAAGCTGACTGCATCCTGGTTGTTGATCATGGTCGGGTAATACAACGAGGAACACACGAGGAGCTTTTAGACTTAGGTGGGCTTTACCGTGAGATCTACGACCTTCAACTCAAGGATCAGGAAGAGTTTTCTGCTATGCAGGAGACCGGATAGCATGAGGAAAGGTATGGTTGGCGACTACCAATTTTCGACCGTTTTTGGAAGCGAATCGGTTTCTAAAGAGTTTCTTCGTTACTTGAAAAGTGGATTAGGTAGAGAGTTGTTCGATGGCTAATAGCGGTGAAAGCCAGGAATCCAAGAAGAAGCAGAGCCGGCGTCGGGGACTCAATCCCTATATCGACTTCGAGCAGCAGGAACGATTGGCTCGTGAAGAACGAATCAAAGATCTGCTACCGGACGAAGATGACGATTCACTCGGTAAGGCCTACGATTCGGAACTAGCCCGCCGACTCATGGAATTTAATAAGCCTTATCTGGGAAAACTTACCACCGCTATTGTCTTGATGGTGATCTCTTCACTATTGAGCGTCTCTGGGCCCCTGATTATTGGCAAAGCAATAGACGATGGTATCCGAGCTGACGATATGGACCAGCTGCGATATTGGACGATATTGTTTCTCTTCGCTGCTCTTGGAGAATGGGTTACAAACCGCGGTCGCATATCGATCATGGCCTACGTGGGAACCTCCATCGTCGCCGATGTTAGAGGGGATCTGTTCCGGCACTTGCACAATCTTTCACTCAATTTCCACAATAACTATAGCGTTGGACGCCTGATGAGCCGCCTGATTAGTGATGTGGGGGTTCTTCAGGATTTTATTACCTGGTCGATTACAGGCGTGTTTCGATCCGGCTTCATATTAATTGGGATTATCATTGCCATGATGGTCCTGAACTGGAAACTGGCTCTTATTACTTTTGCCGTACTACCGCTCATGGCCATTCTTACTAACTATTGGCGAGTACGTGTACGGTATGCTTATCGGGCTTCCCGTCAACGACTGTCACTTATCAACGGCTATCTGAATGAGTCTATTTCTGGAATCAGGGTGACTAAGAGTTTTACGCGAGAAAGCACTAACTTCAACCACTTCGATGACCTAAATCACTCCTATTTTGATGCCAATATCGAAGCGACACGTTTGACTGCATTGTTTTTTCCTGGCGTTGACTTTATCGGATCCATTGCTACGGCCTTGGTGGTTGGGATCGGTGGGTGGTTAGTGCTTGAAGATGCCATAACAGCAGGGACGCTGGTTGCATTTGTCCTGTATGTAGAACGCTTCTTCGATCCGATACGTGAGCTTGCTCAGCGCTACAATACTTTCCAATCGACTATGGCTTCTAGCGAACGAATCTTCAATCTCCTGGACACGGAGCCGGACTTGACCGACATGCCCGGGGCTACACCGTTGCCTTTGATAGAAGGACAGGTGATTTTCAGCCATGTTAGCTTCAGCTATAAAGATGGAGAACCGGTTCTATACGATATCACTTTAGCTGTAGAGCCGGGTGAGCGTATCGCTCTTGTAGGCGAAACCGGGGCGGGAAAGAGCACGATCATCCGGCTTCTAGCGAGATTTTTCGATGTAACCGACGGTGAAATCTCCGTAGACGACCATGATATTCGAACGGTGCAAAAAGCCAGCCTACGATCTCAATTAGGGATCGTACTACAGGACACATTTCTTTTCGGCGGCACGATTGCCGACAATATTCGATACGGCCGTTTAGACGCTTCCGAAGAGGAAGTTATTGATGCAGCCAAAGCAGTCGGCGCGCATGAGTTTATTGCCAAATTGCCTCATCAGTATGAGACCGAGGTGGGAGAAGGTGGCGTGAACCTCAGTGTTGGTCAGCGGCAGATCATCTCCTTTGCCCGAGCTCTCCTTGCGAATCCGCGTATTCTCATCCTCGACGAGGCGACTAGTAGCGTAGATACGACAACTGAGAAACAGATTCAACACGCTATCGCTCGCCTGATGGAAGGGCGCACCAGTTTCATCATCGCCCATCGCCTGAGCACAATCGTAAACTCTGATAGGATTGTCGTCTTGGATAACGGCCGTATCGTCGAAAGTGGAACACACGACGAGTTACTAGCGAAAAAGGGGCGGTACTACAATCTTTACACGATGCAATGGGCTCAGACGGATACAATCTTCAGTTCGAATTGATGCCTGCAAGGGTGATCTGTATGCGATAAATACCACCACCCTTTGTTTTCAAAGGCTCCGGTATTGAAGAGTTTATAATTCGTATCTAGTGCACTGCCGGTACAATATTTGTCGATAGGTGGACTTCATGACTGGTCAGATCACTCAGGTAATTAAAAGAAGTGGCGCTGTCGTTCCCTTTAACCGGGACCGCATAGTCAACGCCATCTACCGGGCAGCGGTTACGGTAGGTGGCCGGGACAGACAGCGGGCCGAACTATTGGCCGACCGCGTCGTGGCTGCCTTGGAGGAAAACACACTTCCAGGTCAGGTGCTTCATATTGAGGAGATTCAGGACTTAGTAGAGAAAGTTCTGATCGAAAAAGGCCATGCAAAAGTCGCGAAGGAGTATATTCTCTACCGGAATAAGCGTACTCGTCGCCGGCAGAAAGCGATCGAGAAAACTTCATTACCTTCAAACAACATACCCTGGGCTAAGATCTGGCATACGCTAGATTGGGCCGTGAACCATAACCTTCATACGGTAGAGTCGCTAAACGAGCGTGTGGGACGAGGCGAGTTTCCCCATATAGTCCATGAATCGGAATCGGCCTACGAAGATGATTTGGTTGTGGCTGCCGAGCAGATATTCGAGAGACGTCAGGAGCTAAGGCTAGTTATTATCTGTGGTCCATCCTCGTCGGGTAAAACTACGACGACGCTCAAGCTTGAACAACTTCTCGAGCGCGAGGGGCTGAAGTTCTTAACACTAAATGTTGACAATTACTTCTTTAACCTGGACGTGCATCCCAAGGACGAATTCGGAGACTATGATTATGAGACGCCTCAATCCCTTGACTTGCCGCTGGTTAATGAACACCTCCAGCGACTAGTATCTGGAGAGGAAGTCAAAATACCGTTCTACGATTTTAAGACGAGTCGTCGTTTCCTCGATCAAACTCCGATGAGATTACATGAGGACGAGCTACTTTTGATCGATAGTCTCCACGGTCTTTATCCGGCAATGAGCGAAGGTATCCCAGATGAGACGATTTTTAAGCTGTATTTAGAACCATTGCTTCAATTGAAAGGGAGCAGCGGATACGTCAGATGGACCGATCTGCGGCTTATTCGCCGAATGCTGCGGGATGCGTCGCACCGGTCATACAACCCGCGCCAAACTCTTGAGCATTGGCATTACGTTCGAGCAAGCGAAATGCGAAATATTATCCCCTTTATCGGCACAACAGATTACATCATTAATAGCGGCATGCCCTATGAATTGTGCCTCTATCGACCAAGATTGCTTGAATCATTCAAGAAATGGGAGCGAGATTACCAGGACGATCCGCTGCGACCGGATGCATACATGAGAGCTACTCGTGTTAGACAGTTGCTCGAGGAAGTAGTTCCGGTTGATGATGAATCGGCCGTTCCGCATGAATCGTTGCTTCGAGAATTCATCGGAGGTAGCACCCTCAAGTATTAGCCGAGTACAAGGGGCGTTATCGGCTTGGAAGAACGCCCAGAAATCAGAACCTAACAGTGTCTTTATCGCTTGCTGCCGGCCTCAGGATGCAGGTCGCCAGTCAGTCGCCGAATGAAACGCCAAGGTCACGGGCTGTGAGCACTGTATCTGAGTCTAATGGGACACTCTTCATGCGGCGAGTGGCTTCTTCCAGCGGAACGTAGCGAACGACAGGCGGATCCAGGGCTACCATGCATTCCGTCTGGCCCTCTTCCAGCGCGCGCACTGCTGCCGCACCAAAACGCAATGAGATCAATCTATCGAAGGATGTTGGCGAACCCCCTCTCAATAAATGACCGAGCACAACGGCACGAGATTCTTGACCGGTATGCTCTTGGAGTTCGGCGGCAACCTGGTGACCAATTCCACCTAGCTTCTCCGCAGCACCGATGGCTCCACCCGTCGAAAGACGTTCACCACCTACTGGGTGCGCGCCTTCGGCTACGACGACGATAGAAAACGAGCGACCGGACCGGGTACGCTCCTTAATTTTTGCAGCGACTTTATGAATGTCATAGGGTATCTCTGGAATTAAAATCGCGTCGGCCGTGCCTGCTATCCCAGCATGCAGGGCAATCCAGCCGGCGTAACGGCCCATCATTTCTACTACCATAACCCGACGATGCGCCTCGGCCGTGGAATGGAGTCGATCTAGGCAGGCGGTAGCGAAAGAGACAGCCGTGTTGAAACCAAAGGTTCGAACGGTGCCGCTCAGATCGTTGTCTATCGTTTTGGGAACACCGACGATCCGCAGCCCCTTTTGGCAAAGTCCGAGGGCGATCGCCATGGACCCATCACCACCGATGGCTATGATCGCGTCGATCTGTCGGGATCGTATGGCCGCCACTAGATCATCTGATCGGTCTTTCTCGACGAGTTCGCCATCTTCACCCGGCGTAGGATAGCGAAATGGATGACCTCGATTAGTTGTACCGAGAATGGTACCGCCTAGATGGGTTATTCCTCTAACCGATTCCCGACCGAGCGGCACAGTCCCTCCTCGAGGATATTGTTGAGGCTGTAAAAGCCCGTTGTAACCATCGCGTATGCCAATGCACTCCCAGCCACGATTCGTGGCCGATATGACGATCGCTCTGATAACCGCGTTTAATCCCGGTGCGTCACCTCCGCCGGTCGTAACTGCGATCTTTTTAGTTGACATAAAAACAATCTCCTGGTAATTGACGCCGAGTAATAGCGGATACAGTCCCCGACCTTATCCGATTTTAGTATACTATCATGAATCCCCTCGCAAGAAGATTACCGTTGGGGAAAGGCGCTCAAAGGTTATCATCTTTTCTATGACAGGCGTCGACCGAAACAACCGCGATAATGTTCGAAGAAACCTACAGGATGCCGGCTTCCTGAGGCGGTCCTGGTACCGACTGCTTCGCTTCGGCTTTCGTCTACTATACAACGAAATGGCCTGGACATATGATCTAGTCAGTTGGCTTGTATCTCTGGGGCAGTGGCGGGAGTGGCAGCTTACAGCCATACCGTATCTTAAGGGAGGACGGATTCTCGAGGTCGCTCACGGACCTGGTCACCTACTGATAGAGCTAAGCCGCAGAGGATACGATGTTTTCGGTCTGGAACTGTCAGCCTACATGGGACGCCAAGCTCGCAGAAATCTAAATCGGTCAGAGAAGAGTGTGCCGCTGACACGTGGGGACGTAAGAGCGCTTCCTTATGCATCTGAATCCATTGAATCAGTCCTAAGTACTTTTCCGGCGGAGTTTATCGTCGATTCGAGCGCG
>JAUVOB010000221.1 GCA_030599405.1 Chloroflexota bacterium
ACTATTATTCTCAGGACTTGGAGCCTGAGGGTGAATTCAGCTCCTCCCGCGATCGCAGCTGCCCGCAACCCGCTTGAATATCGATGCCACGCTTTTGCCTTACCGTGCTTGGTATATCATATCGAGCTAATACCCCCTGAAACCGTTTAGCTGTCTCTTCATCGGTAGGTAGCTCGTCGAAGCCATAGGTTGGATTAACCGGTATCAGGTTTACATGGCTGTCAATTCCCTGTAGCAGGCGACCGAGAGCGTTTGCCTGTGCTTCTGAATCATTGACTCCGGCGATAAGAGCCCACTCAAAGAAAATGCGACGGTTGCGCTTATCCGCGTACATTCGGCAAGCGTCAATGAGGTCCCTCAACGGCCAGCGTTCGCTGATTGGCACAAGCTCACACCGCTCGCGCTCAGTGGCCGCGTGCAAGCTTACCGCCAGGTTAACCGGCCGATCCTCATCGACGAGCTGTCGAATAGCAGGCGGCAACCCGACTGTGCTGATCGTCACGTAACGCGGTCCGATCGCGAGACCTCTATCGTCGGTCATGATCTTAATCGCATCCATGGTCGCCCCATAATTATGCAGAGGTTCACCCATACCCATGAATACCACATTGCGTACGCGTTCATCTTCCTTTTCTAGTCGACGCATTAGGAAGACTACCTGTGCAACGATCTCACCACTGGACAGATTGCGTTTGAATCCCATCTGCCCGGTAGCACAAAAGACGCATCCCATTGCGCAGCCGACTTGACTGCTGATACAAGCCGTAGATCGCCCGTCATATTTCATGACAACACATTCGATTTTCTCGCCATCGTTCAGAGCGATGAGATACTTTTTAGTCAATTCATCACTGCTTTGTTGATAACTGATCACGTCTGGAGGGGCAATCCAAGTTTTCTCTTTTAAAGAGTTTTGAAGATCCTCCCTTAGTTCGATCATCTGATCTAGTGACTCGACCATCTTGACATAAAGATAGTGCCATATCTTGTTGGCATGGTAAGTCCCATATCCCCAACTAGAAAGCATCGAAATTAAGCTCTCGTAGCTTAGGTCGTAGAGGTATACAGTGCTTTCACGATTTGTCCGCATCACCCATCTGCCATCACGCTGAATTGATTCGAATCTGTGCCATTCTACAAAAAAAGCCCTCCACAAGAGGGCTTCCTATCGATTCAACAATGCGTCCAAGATTCAGAAAAGACCCCAATCTCCACCGGCGCCTTCTTCCATCATCGAAGGATCCCAGAGTTCAGTACCTATCTCGACCGCGACATCACCGCCTGCAACATCAAGGGTTGCTTGCCGTACTTGATCGAGCATGGCTGGTCCGTATGGACAGAAAGGTGTCGTGAGAATCATCGTAACCTTTGTATGGTCATCGACAACTTCGAGATTCCGGATCAGACCTAGTTCCACTACATTCAGCCCGATTTCCGGGTCAATGACGTTTCGCAGCGATTCAAGGATCTCTTCTTCTTTGCTTACTATCATTCGTACACCTAGATAGATATTATTCCTGAGAGCGACGAGGTGCTCAGCTGACGCTTACAGGAAAGCTAAATATGAATTGGCAACGAGAATCCCCACGCAACATGCAACTCTTTTGCTCAATATCTGTATCGAGGATGATTTGGACAAGTTGACGGTCAAGTGTGCATACTTCGCTGTGTTTTTGCCCTATTGCATAATAAGGGCAACTGTATTCTGTCAATATATACCGGCCTCCCGTTGATTCCCAGGAGGCTAAGAATCCTTCTTCGGCAAGTAGATTAACTAAATAATCAAGCCGTTGCTCGATAGTCAAGCCCTCGAAGTCCTTTCGAATGTCATCGACGATCCGCTGGACGACGCTATTAAATAACTCGTCTATTGTGCCAGTGGGGAAGCGCGCCTTAAGCTCATCAAGCAATCTACTGCTTAGACGCATATATCGCTGGGGAAAAAGCTCGTGACCCTTATCGCTGAGGCTGTATACGTAATAAGGTCGGCCAACCTTTCTACGAACGCTTCGAGTCTCCAATAGACTCTGAGCCTGGAGGGAGTTTAGATGATGCCGGACCGTAACAGGCGAGACATCAGCCACAATAGCCAAACTCTCAACTGTTGCTTCGTTCGACCGCTTTATAGCTTCTAGGATGGTTTCGCGTGTGCTCAGCTTGCTGTTGTCCGATCCGTATTTCACGATAAAATTTCTCGTCGCAATGCGCGGCGATTGTATCATGCAAAACCGGGATTGTCAAAGATCCTATTATTATCATAAATATTATAAATATTGACGTGCCTAAGAGGCTGTGCTATACTCGGCAGGGTTAAATCAACTCGAGTGCTAATGGCTTTGAGGTGCAAAATCCAGTGGTTGTGATTAAGCAGTTTGCGATCAACCTCGGATTCAGACTGAGATAGATTTATAGGGAGATATAGGAGCGAATGAGCGCCGCACTAGAGATAAAAAATTTACATGCTTCTGTCGAAGATCAACCTATCCTGAAAGGGATAGACTTGGTAGTAAAACAGGGCGAGGTTCACGCCCTGATGGGTCCTAACGGATCAGGTAAAAGCACCCTGGCTTATACGTTGGCGGGGCATCCGTCCTACGTGCCTACGGCCGGTGAGGTGATTTTTAACAGCCTCGACCTCCTGGACCTGGAACCGGACGAACGTTCAAGAGCCGGTCTGTTTCTCGCATTCCAATATCCGGTGGCGGTTCCCGGAGTCACAGTGGCAAACTTCTTGCGTCACGCGATCAATGCGAGACGTCGTGCTGATGATCCCGACGATAAAGGTATCCCGATTCCAGCATTTCGAGTTCTGTTGAAGGAAAAAATGGATCTATTGGACGTAGACCATCGTTTCGCGGGACGTTATTTGAATGATGGTTTTTCAGGGGGCGAGAAAAAGCGAGCAGAGATATTACAGATGGCGACGCTCGAGCCCAAGATAGCTATCCTGGACGAGACCGACTCTGGATTAGATATTGATGCGCTTCGGATTGTTTCTGAAGGCGCTCTTGCGCTTAATAATGTCATCGGAATGGGAATGCTTGTCATCACCCATTACCAACGGATCCTTAATTACATCCAGCCTGACCATGTTCATGTAATGCTCGACGGTCGAATTGTTGAGCACGGCGGCCCTGAGCTAGCCCTTCAGCTAGAAGAAAAAGGCTACGACTGGTTGCGCGAAAAGCATAGAAGTACTGAGGAGGCTTAATCTATGGGTTCAGCGGCAGAACGGGAGCGGACAGAAAAGGAATTGGTTGCCGGCGTCAACATAGAATACGCCACAAAATACGGTTTTTCGGATAGGGAGGATTACGTCTTCAAGGCGGAAAAAGGACTGGATGAGGATCTCATCCGCTACATGTCCGCATCGAAAGGCGAACCAGAGTGGATGCTCGAATACCGGCTCAAGGCGTATGAACATTTCCTTGATAGACCGATGCCAAACTGGGGAGCTGATCTGTCAGAGATCGATTTTGATGACATCTACTATTACATCAAGCCGTCTGAGAGACAGGGTGATGATTGGGAGGACGTCCCCCCTTATATCAAGGATACCTTCAACAAGCTTGGGATTCCGCAAGCGGAACAGAAATTTCTTGCTGGTGTGGCCGCCCAATATGAGTCAGAGGTCATTTATCACAATATGAAGGAGGAACTCAAAGACCAGGGCGTCCTCTTTCTCGGAATGGATGATGGCCTGGCCCAGCATCCAGATATTGTGAAAGAGTACTTTGGCACAATTATTCCCCATAATGATAATAAGTTCGCCGCCCTTAACACGGCCGTTTGGTCTGGAGGTAGTTTCATCTACGTGCCGCCTGGTGTGCGCGTGGAGATGCCGTTGCAGGCCTATTTTAGGATTAACGCCAAGAACGTAGGTCAGTTTGAGAGAACTTTGATCATCATAGACGAAGGCGCCTATTGTCATTACGTAGAGGGCTGCACGGCGCCTGTGTACTCAACGGATTCACTCCACTCTGCGGTGGTCGAAATTGTCGTGAAAAAAGGTGGGCGCTGCCGCTACACAACCATCCAAAATTGGTCAAACAACGTCTATAATTTGGTTACGAAGCGCGCATTAGCCTATGAGGATGCGACGATGGAGTGGGTAGACGGAAACCTGGGTTCGAAAACGACCATGAAATACCCGG
>JAUVOB010000163.1 GCA_030599405.1 Chloroflexota bacterium
AGCCCCGAGGCCTACAAACACCACAGTAAGTGACCTAATGACCGGGAATGGCTTGAAGGTTACGGTTTCGATAGCCTGCTCTACTAAATTATTCACGACTAACTCCGCCATCGTCTCTTCGCTGGTGGTGCCCACGAAATCGTGGAAAAAGTTCCGATTGAAGAGGGGACCGATTATCGGGAAATCTTCCGGCACACCGGGAAAACCGGCCAACAAGGCGAACGCGGCCAATCCAACCAGCGGAATGGTAATGAAACGGTTGCTTTCATGGGCATGTTCGGCCAAAGGCGTTCGTGGCTTACCAAGAAAGACCATGGTAATCTGGCGGGCTGTATAGAACGCAGTAAGCAACGCGCCAACTACCAGCATCCAGAATATGATGAAGGCGAACACCTCACTCTGGCCTTCATGATAGGTTTCAGCAAGAATCTCATCCTTGGACCAAAATCCGGCCGTGATGATAGGGAAACCAGACAGGGCCAGTCCGGCGATGAGAAAGGTCCAAAACGTGGCCGGCATCTTTCGGCGCAGACCACCCATATTGACCATATCCTGGGGATCGGTGTCATGATCGTGGACGTTCATCGCGCCATGTTCCATGCCGTGAATGATGGAACCTGAACCGAGGAACAGTAGGGCCTTGAAAAAGCCGTGCGTAACCAAATGGAAAGCGGCCGGAATGTACGCCCCAATGCCGATAGCAGCGACCATGTAACCTAGCTGGGAGATGGTCGAATAGGCTAAAACCCGCTTGACATCATTCTGGGCAACGGCAATCGTCGCCGCCATCAGCGCCGTAAAAGCGCCGATACCGGCGATCACAAGTTCGACACCAGGAATACCATCGATGGCCACCGCGATCAGTGGGAATATTCGGATTATCAGGTAGACGCCGGCAGAGACCATCGCCGCAGCATGAATCACTGCGCTGACAGGAGTCGGGCCTTCCATTGCGTCGGGTAGCCAGACATGTAGCGGCCACTGGGCCGATTTTCCAATAGTGCCGGCGAACAGTAGCAAGACCATCAATCCGATGGCGGCCGCTCCCACCAGCTCGACACCGTGTTCCAGGCTTTCAGCCGATAGAGCTTCGCTGAAGTTAAGCGTGCCAAATACCCTGTAGAAAAATACGATGCCCAGCAACATGATGACGTCCCCAATGCGCGTAGTTATGAACGCTTTCACCGCGGCCGTCTTCGGCGTGATCTGTTTCGGATCGTCGTATTTCTTCGCATACCAGAAACCGATGAGCAGATACGAACACAAGCCCATTAATTCCCAACCGATAAAAAGTAGCAACAGATTGTCCGCAACAACAAACAGCAGCATTGCCCCTGCGAACAGACTCATGAAGGCAAAGAAACGAGAGAAGAGGGGATCGATGCCGTCATGGTTAGGTTTACCACGTTCGGGATGGCTGCCCGGCCCATCGCCCCAGCGGAGATAGCCGACACTATAAATAAAGATGCCAGTGATCGTCGTCGTCACCATGATAAGCGTCACTGCAGTTAGGGCATCAACCGAGACACCTATTTGAAGCCAGTTGGGAAGAAGACCGGCAGGTAGCCATGGGAAAGAGTCAGCCACCACAATCGGATGTTCTGCCAGGTGGTGCGGGTCCTGGAAAAACTCCCAAACAACCCGCATGGCCACTGTCCAACCAAGTATTAATGCTGCAAATACACCACCCCAGGCTAAGATCCAGCTGAGTGTCTTATTCCGGTTAGTGAATAGCACAACCAGGAAGAAGACCAGCAACGGACAGGCAGGAATCAGCCAGGTCAAGATGGCAAGTGTTTCATCAGTCATCCAGGATTCCTTACGTGTTGGTCATTACCGACTGACAACAGCAAATGACTAGTATTTCAACGTGTCTAATTCCTCGGCTATAACCGAGTCACGTTGACGATAAATCGAGATGATAAGTGCCAAACCGATGGCCGCTTCTGCGGCCGCAACCGCTAGCACGAAGATAGCCCAGGCCAATCCTGTTGACTCCTCCGGTGCCAGGTACCGCCAGAAGGCGATGAGATTGATATTGACTGCGTTTAACATTAACTCCACGGACATCAGAATGGCCACTGCATTACGCCTTGAAATAACGCCATAGAGTCCAAGACAAAAGAGGATAGCTGCGACGAACAAATACCATGACAGTGGAATCATCGATCATCCTCCGGCCAGGCAATTACAATGGCGCCTACCAGTGCGGCCAACAACAATACTGAAGCGACCTCGAAAGGTAGTACATACTGATCGACGCTAACAAGAGCGATGCCCAAGTCAGTGACGCTACCTCGTAGAGCCGCGGGACTCTGTACTGGTGGCGCTGCGTAAGTGTCGGCAGGCCAGGTTTGGAATATGAGAACTGCCAGCAAGATGAATATCAGAAAGGCCGCGACGATCCCCCACTTCCATTGAAGGTTATAAGGGGATTCGGCTGTCTGCATTAGGCGGCGAGTCATCATAATCGCGAACATGATCAAAATAGAGATAGCCCCGATGTAGACCAGCAACTGTGACGCTGCCAGGAAGCCGGCCTCCAGCAAGATGTATAAACCGGCAACCCCGGCAAAAGAAGCCATGAGCGCGATAGCCGCATGGAAGAGATTCCGGTTTGTAACAACGATCCAGGCCGAGATGATCGTAAATGCGCTGATCGCAATAAAGACAATTTGTTGAAAGGTAATCGTCATAGATCTAGCCTCTTCTAAGAATCAGCCTGACTTTCAGAAATCATAGTTGAATTCATTCATCCGTAGAATCGGCATCGTACCTTTAGTGGGCGGCTGATGAAACCGGTTGGGCTTCAACACTTTCTTCAACCAATTCCACCTCGTCCGCATCTAGTCGCTGCCGCCGGGCATGCCGGCGTACGAAATCCAGAGCCACAAGCCCAAGAACGATATTGCTCAACAGCAACGCGGCGGCTCGCGTCCAATCGTCGGCATTCACCATGAGCTTATCTACCAGGGCCACGACCAAAATGAGAGCCAGCACAAGCGGCACAAGGAACTTCCAATTGAGATTGAGCAACTGGTCAATCCGGACCCTGGGCAATGTCCCTCGAATCCAAACAAACATGAAATAGACAAAGAACACTTTGAGACTGAAATAGATAAGTCCGAGAATTGGATATTCGACGGCTCCCGGTCCTCGCCAACCCCCGAGATAGATCGTTGCGAAGAGAGCGGACATGAAGAGTGTGGCAATAAACTCAGCCAAGAAAAACATGGCGAATTTCATACCGCTATACTCAATATGGTAACCGGCGACAATCTCGGACTCTGCCTCTAACAAATCAAATGGCGTTCGTCCTAACTCTGCCAAGGCTGAAATGAAGAATATCAGAGCCGACAACGGCACGACGAAAACATACCAAACAGATTGTTCAATAACAATTCGCTGTGTAGACATCGAGCCCGCGAGAATGATAGGGATGAGTAGAGCCATTATCATGGGCACTTCGTAGCTGACCAATTGGGCAACGGAACGAAATGCGCCGAGCAAGGCATACTTATTGTTTGAGCCCCATCCGGCCAGAATGAGGGCAACAACTGATACCGAGCTGATAGCCAAGATATAGAAGACGCCCACATTGAGGTTGGTTCCAATAACGCCAGGGGCAAAGGGGATAACCGCCCACATCATTAACGCCGCAATTACTACAATCAATGGAGCGAGGTTAAAAGCGATTTTATCAGCTCCGGCCGGGGTTAGATCCTCCTTGGTCATGAGCTTCATCGCGTCCGCAACTGATTGCAAAAGACCGTAACGACCTCCTACCCGGTTTGGCCCAATTCGATCTTGAATTCTGGCGATGATCTTGCGCTCAAACCAAATAAGGAACAGGACGATGAGCAGGTTGAATGTGCAGATGATGAGCACGCCGGCGAGATCACTCACGCCATTAATCAGCCATGACGGTAGATCATCCGCCCATATTTCGCTTAAGTAATCGAAAATCGCGAGATTGACAATGCTCTCCAGAAATTCGACGATGTCAAACGTCATGAATGTCTCCGTAGGAATTCATCAGAAAAAAACCGGGTTCTCGTCATTCTGCTCGGAAACCCGATATGCTGGTTACTAATCTGGCATTAGAACCACTCGAGGGCGCCTCTTCGCCAAGCATATGCCAAGCCAACGGCCAGGACCAGGACGAATAGAATAACCTCGAAAACTGCAAAGAGAGCCAGCTGGTTAAGAGCGGCCGCGATCGGGAACAAGAAGACGGCTTCCAGATCAAAAACGACGAATATCAGTGCAAATATGTAGTACTGGACCTTAAACTGAATCCAGGATGCACCAACGGTTTCGATACCGCATTCGTAAGTTTGTTGCTTAATGGGGTTTGGTTTGCTAGGCCGGATAAAGCGGGCTATCAAGATCGGCACGCCGGGAAAGACGACGGCAATTGCCGCAAAGATCAATATGAATTGCCAGTCAAGTAGCATATTCGAATGTTCCTAGGGATGGTGATTGTGAAATCTGTCCTATTTATAGCACACGCAATATATGGCGGCAACGCACCGGAAGCCGGATTTTAGCAGAAAAGAGGTGCGTAGCAACCACAGTTTTGATCTAGAATTTGCAACCACATCTTCAGACTCTCCCACGTGACCTCTCGCGATTATCGATCACCTTGAGCTGGATTCGAAGCCGAAAAGTATCCAAGGGCACTAGAGGTTTAATAGATGCCTGACTGGTGCCAACTACAGGGAATAATCACAACAGACAATGCCAACTCAGGTCATGATCGAACAGTACCTCACAACCTCCAGCCAGGGTCCTAGCATTGCGAGCGTTGCGTATTCATTCTAGTTAGGTGCGGACATATCTCTTCTGGATTATCGTTGTGTTAGCGAAGATACTTTCAAGGAAATTGCGTGCTACATCCGGCATCGTATGTATAATTATCATCCGAGTCTAGTGGACGACAGTCCTAACGAGCATAGGGGCCAGTTCAACA
>JAUVOB010000337.1 GCA_030599405.1 Chloroflexota bacterium
ACTCCCGCCCGAACTTCACTTGCTCTGTTTACGGCCGACGGCCATGATATGCGAGCTGACTCCGAGCAGCGAGGGCTCTTGCTCGAGATTCCTCAAGACGGCAAGAAGGCGACGGCGCCTGTCGAGATCATCCCACTGTTCATCGATATCTTGAAGCATCGACGCCGGTCCTTCGACGGCAACCGTTCTTTCGTGCGCAAACCCGGCCCTCTCGATTTCAATACCGAGTTCTTCTGGATGGTGGAAATAGGCGGTTGTGAAATATCCCTTGATCTTTGCCGGATTGCGGTGCTGTCCCTCTGCAAGATCTCGTTCCGCGATAGCCGCGAAAGCAGGATCATGAATATATCCACGAGCGATACCTTGAAGCGTAGAGGCAAAACGAGAAATACCAACGGCCAATACGACCCCTCCCGAACGCAGCACGCGCCTGGCCTCTCGCAGGGCAAGCATCCGATCGCCCTCTTTGGTTAAATGGTACAAGGGCCCAAATAGAAGAACAGCATCAACGCTGCCACTATCCTGTTCGAGTGCTCGGGCATCGCCAGCCCTTGCACTGGCCAGGGGGTGATCTGGTTGTTCTAAAGACGTCTGGAGCGCCTGCTCCACGTGCCGGCCAACAGCGTCGACGAGATGAACCTCATATCCTTGAATCGCCAGTGGGCAGGCGTAGATACCTGATCCTCCACCGACATCCAAGATCGCGGCAGGTGGGTCCGGCAGATACCGCTCCAGCAGACTCTGGGTCCGCGCGAATTCTAGCCGGCCGTATCCTTGGAGAAGCCGGTCCGCTTCCTCGCTGTATTGGTAATAGGAAAGAATCTCCTGTTGAAGTTTGTTGCCTGTCGATCCTCGCTCCGTCATCGATCTTCACCGTCAGTCATGATGCTAACTATGCGCACTTACCACCTGCAGACCATGCCTCATAATCAAGATAGAGCAATTCGCCAACTTTATGCGGCATGTGGTTTGCCTATGCTTAGCGTCGACCAATGTACAAGCCGCGACCCATCAGCCCGTCCTGATCATAGGTGACCTCGAGTCCCGCCATCTCGAAGGCGGTGATCATCTCCTCAACTGTAAATAGCCCAAGCTCATGTCTCTCCACATAGTGGTCGGTGCCATCCGGAGTGCCAATCAGGTAGTGCATGTCGAAGTAAGACAGCGATCCATCAACGTAGCTGGTATTGATGCGGGCGATCTTCAAGTCGGGTTCGTCGATCAACTTGGCATGCACCGTTCCCGGATGCCAGTTTTCAGGTGTAAGCCAAGGCTCGACGATCAGAACGCCCCCAGGCACAAGATGACGGGCCATGCCCATGATTGCCCTTCTCAGCCTCTCTGCTGTCTTGACGTAGCCAATGGAGCTGAAGAGGCAGATAACGACATCAAAGCCAACTCCCAGGTCGAAATCCGTCATATCTCCATGGTGAAACACGGTTCCTGGATTACGCTGGCGAGCATATGATAGCATCTCCTCATCCAGATCTAGCCCCTCTACCTCAAAATACTTGCTCAGATAGTCCAGATGCAAGCCGGTACCACATGCTACATCAAGCAGTCGGTTTCCGATCGAGCGCTTTTCGCGGGTGATAATATCTACGATCCTATTCGTCTCGGCTTGATAATCCTTGAAGGAGTAGATTATGTCGTAATATTGCGCCGTCTTCGAAAACATTTTGGTCTCTCCATAATAAATTTGGGACAATGGTTTTGGTGAACGATGCCCCTTCTCTCGCCGAACACTCTCTTCCCGATTTGTGCTGATTCGCGCGGATTTTGAAAATCTAACCTCTTGAATCACCTCCGAGTATCAAGGTAAACCTTCAGATGATCGCGTCGTCTTTGCCGGCTAGCTGGCGAAGAATTTCCAGCTGCCCAAGATGATAGGTTTCGTGCCAAACCAGAAACTCAAAACGGTCCTGGATCGTGGTCCCGCGTTCTTCGTCATGAAGCTCTCCCAACGTGTCTTCTGAAATAAACTGAAAAGCGGTAGCAAGTCGTTCTAAACTTTCACGCGTCGATTCGAGCAAAGTGGACAGGTCTACAACATCTTGTCCAGATGATATAGGCTCTGATCCGCGCTGGTATATCTCCGACTCATTTGAACCCAGAACCGGCGGTTGGTTCATTAGGACAAGCATCTTGTCCCGGTAGACGGCGATATGTCCAATTATCCAATTGAAGCGATTGCTTCGAAATGGTAACTGCAGCAAGCTGTCGGCATGAGTGAGTCCTTTTGATTGCTCGTCGATCACCCATTGGTGACGCTTGAGAACCTGGATGATCTTCTCCTGATCGGTCATATCTCCTCTCCTCCTATACCACCGGTTTCATTACCATAGTCGAATAATGTCGCTTCGATAAAACAGCGGACCTACATCCAGGGCGAGCTTCGCTCCCTTGTACAGAGATGGTGGTACGCTGATATCTGCCAGATAGAGTTCGCCTACGTGTTCCTCCACGCCAGGAGCGCGCAATCCTTCCTTCGGCAGAGCCAGAGTCATAGTCGCGGTGGCTTGGATGGCCGGATCGTAGATCTTCCCATTTGTCGTGTCCACACCGGACGGGGCGTCCAAGGCCAAGATTGGGACACCTTGCTGGTTGGCCCATTGGATGAATACCGCCGCCTCCCCCCTGGGTGAACCCTTAAGACTGTAACCGATGATGCCGTCGACGATCAATTCTACCTTTTGTGCCTCTGACTCTATCCCGGATATGGCTACCGGAACGCCCATCCTCTGCACAATATCCAGTTGATGTGCCGCTACCGGTGAAAAGCCATCGATATCTTTGGTGATAGAAACCGAAACATCTGCACCGTAGTTATGCAGCCTCCGCGCGCAGACAAGTGCCCCACCGCCATTACCTCCGGTTCCAGCCAGGATCACTACTTGTCTTCCTCTTGGATCTCCGGATAAAAAACGGCGACGGGCAAGATGGGCCAGGTTACGACCGGCGTTTTCCATCATCTGGAGTAGCTCAATCCGGAAA
>JAUVOB010000158.1 GCA_030599405.1 Chloroflexota bacterium
AGAAGAACTCGAGATGGAGCGGGGCAGAAGAAGGGAATTGGAGCATCAGAACACTGTCATAGAGACAGAGCTGAAGCATTCACGCACCATGTTGGCGGATCTTGAAGGGGAGCGCGAAGCACGCCTTGAGCTAGAGCGAAAAATAGGCTCCTTAGAAGTCCGGGCTCAAAACACAATGGAGCTGGCAGAGGAAGTAGCGGAAGCGCGCGAGGCTAGACTTGAACTTGAACGAGATAAGGCGACGCTGGAGATTGAGGTAGAGCATGCACGGAAACTCGAAGCCTTGTTGGCTGAGGAACGTCAGTCGCGAGCGAACGCCCAGATGCGAGCTTCCACTGCCGAGGCGAAATTAGCTCAATTTGAAGGGGAGCGGTCAGCCCGAGACAGTAAAAATCGAGGACGCTTCTGGAGCAGGGGATAGGTGAGAAACCAGCGTCCGTCACAAACTCACTTTTCGATGTAATTGACTTCAGGGTCACCCTCTGATAGACTTTTGCCATCTTCTTAGAAGGAGGCGCATTGAATATGGCACAACTTGTGTATGAAACTATTCCCTATTTGACCTTGTGTCAAAATTTGACCCTGTGTCAAACCGATGCGCCTGTAAATCCCGCCTGAGAGTTCCCCTTTCGAGCTTTCGTGGCCACGGGCGCATCTCCCCCGTGGCTTTTTTGATCCTGTTTTAGCCACTTCTGGCAACACAAAAATGAGTTCCAGCCACGGGAAAGACGTCCGCACCCGTGGTCTGTACCTGCCTGAATCCTCGCGATGACGCAAGTCAAGACCGGCCCAGGCCCGACACACGGGTGAGACGGTTCTTCTAATACGTAGAAACAGAGAAAAATCACGAGGAAACAAGGTGGATTTAATACATTTCGATTACCAAGAGGAATTCGAGTTCATTGAGGTAGAGATTCTGCAGCGTGACCGGCAGTTCCGCCGGCGGCAGCAGAGTCGAGGCCGTCCGAAAACGGATCCCGCGGTCGCCCGGAGAGAATTGACCGATTTTAACGATCACGAACATGATTTCGTTCCAAGCTATGCCGCTGCCTTAGATCCCTTGCATTATGAGAGGCAATGGGTCACCAATTCGGTCAGCGGATTCTATCGCGACAACCTTATCACTGACGTCACCCGGCTAGTCAAAGGAGGAAAGGAGGCGAACGTCTATTGCTGTCCGGCGAATCCAGAGTTAGGTGTAGAGCTCATCGCTGCCAAACTCTACCGGCCACGCATGTTGCGGCACCTTAGAAACGATGCCATGTACAGGGAAGGTAGGCTGGTGTTGGACAGCGATGGAAAGGAGGTCAAAGGCGATCGCGAAGCCCGGGCCATGAGGAAGAAAACTAGATTCGGTCAGCACCTGGGATTCATGACATGGATCATGCACGAGTATGGCGTGCAGCGTGAATTGTTTGATGATGGGGCGGATGTACCAAGACCCATCGCTCAGCGCGGAAACACTATCCTTATGGACTACGTTGGCGACGATTGGGGTCCGGCTCCTACACTGAGCGAGATCTCACTTGCAGCTGAAGAAGCTCAACCACTCCTTGACCGTGTGATGGAAAACGTCCGGCTGATGTTGAGCCATCATTACGTGCATGGTGACCTCTCAGCCTATAACATCCTCTATTGGGAAGGAGAGATCACCATTATCGACTTTCCGCAGATGGTTGATGCCCGTTCAAATAGGAATGCCTTCTCCCTCCTTCAGCGAGATATTCAGAGGGTTTGTGAATACTTTGTTCGATACGGAGCGGAGGCCGATCCGACCGATCTGAGTCTCGATCTTTGGGAAAATTATACCAACGGCCGAATGTAAGGTAGTAAGAAATGGTCTGCTGTGAGTTGTAATGGGCTGGCGGAAAATAGAAGGCCCGTGTTTACTTCCGCCAGCCTAATAGCCAGCTTTTGCCATCGTTAAGTCATCAATAGTCGAATGCTTCCGTCTATCACGATCCGTCTGTACCCTGCCGTTGTATTAATAGCCGCCAACGTAATGAGATCATGAAACTACCGGCTTATCCGCTGTATTTGGGAATCCAGGCTAGTTTCTGGATGTTCTTCACCATGATGTCCATGATCAGCGCCATCTACAGAGTGCAGTCGGTCGGTCTCGATCCCCTGCAACTAGTACTTATTGGCACGGTCTTGGAGATAACGGTCTTTATCTTCGAAATACCGACAGGAATCGTCGCCGACATATACAGCCGCCGCCTTTCCGTCATCATTGGTTACTTCCTAATTGGCCTTGGCTTCATGCTCGAGGGCGCGATCCCCTTCTTTGGCACGATTCTACTGGCCCAGATTATCTGGGGTATCGGAGCGACATTCCAGAGCGGTGCGGAAGAAGCCTGGCTCGCGGACGAAATTGGCGAGGAGAGGTTGGCGAACGCCTACCTCCGTGGATCCCAAGCCGGCCAGGTTGGCGCCTTGATCGGCATCTTTATCAGCGTGGCTCTTGGACGAATAGCCCTGAATCTACCCATCCTAATTGGTGGTTTTCTGATCGTGTGCTTGGCCGTAGCACTCCTTTTCTTCATGCCAGAAGCGGGATTCAGGCCGACGCCGATGCCTGAACGAAACACGTATCAGAAGATGGTCGCCACATTTCGAGAGGGTATTAGCCTAGTCCGCGGGCGCAAGCTGCTGACGATTATCCTAGCCATAGCCGCAATCTATGGTCTATCGAGCGAAGGGCTCGACCGCCTCTGGGAGGCGCACTTCATCGCTAACTTCGAATTTCCTGCGGCGGGCCAACTGGACACCGTAACCTGGTTCGGCATCATTAACCTGGTGCAAATGGTGCTGGTAATTGGCGCAACGGAGGTCATCCGGCGACGGGTGAGGGTGGAGGAACAACTATCGGTTATGCGCAGCCTGATACTTATCAACACGGTCATCGTGCTGGGATTGATCGCCTTCGGCATAGCCCAGAGTTTCGCCCTGGCTGTCGCCTCAATCTGGGCCGTATTTGTCTTTCGTAGAACCGGGGCACCTCTCTACTCGGCCTGGTTGAATAAGAACCTCGAATCCGGCGTCAGGGCTACGGTCATCTCGATGAGGGGCCAGCTTGATGCACTAGGCCAGTTAGTGGGTGGGCCTATCATCGGGTTGGTTGCCCTTCAATTCGGTCTGAGGGCGGCTATGGTCGGCGTTGCACTCATGCTCACCCCTGCACTCTGGCTTTACAGCCGGGCGATAAGGGTTGCACGTGGAAGAGAAGTGACGACGGAAGGCGAACGGGGGTCACTTTAAACAGCGTCGAGGTTGAACGACGCCAGGCACTGTCTGTTTTTGATGTCCATTAATTATCTATATATAATCCATAAAACGTCGATATCATGTGCGATTCGTAGTGGGTTGGAAAACCGTACCCTTCGTAGTTGTAACCTTCAACCTTTGTATTCTTATGGCGGGCATCTACAATGTAAGCACTCGGCCGCCGGAGTTTGCGGAGAGTGATCGTGTCTTGCCACTAGGTCGAGCACCAGAGTGAGTGCCGCTTCCGGTTGCCGAAGATATGCTGGTTAGGATGCCTGGAAGCCAGCCTGAGCAGGACATCACTATCGGTGGGCCAGGTCAATGTACCAACTGTCACTCAGACTATGATCCCGCGAAGGAACCGGTCGAAAACTGGCAGGATTCTATGATGGCTCAAGCGGCTCGTGACTTGCTAAGATCCTCTTTACCTAAGGTATCACCAGGTATCACCAGGCATCACCGTTCATCGTCCCTCGTTAGTTACCTTGCCCATTTGAACGGTCAGATACGCAGTCACAGATTGTCATCGGCCGATTGAGGATCTAAGCCGGGAGAAAAAGACGGAAGGTCTTAAACAACCTGCTACCTTGGATGGTCTTCCCGCGTATTGGAATTTAGCACACAACAGAAGTTGACTTACCGGAGGTTGTGGGTTCCGATTTTCTTCAGATATCCGCTACTACTGATCATATCCGAGGGAACATGCTAGAAAGTGAAATATCAATTCTATATGATCGTCTTCAAAGTACATTAGATACCTTTGTAAACAGACAAGGGAGTGTCCGCAACGGGCTGTTATTCATCGAAGGACCAGACGTTAAATGGAAGGGTGCCAGAGGAATGGCCAATCCCGATGAGGATCTGGACATGATGCCAGACGACCAGTTCAACATCGACAGTATCGCCAAGATGATGACCGCCACCATTGTATTGCTGGTGGCCGAAGCCGGGGAATTGGGTCTGGACGACCAGATCGATGCTTATCTGCCTGATCACTTGATGGATGGTTTGCACGTCTACGAAGGACGTTCATTTGGCAAGGAGATAACTGTCCGGCAGCTGCTTAATCACAGCAGCGGAATCCGAGATGATTGGGCGATACCGGCGTTTTTTGACTTGATCATCGCCGAGCCCCAGAGACGCTGGACACCGGAGGAGACAATCGAATTCGTGAAGAACAACAGCGATCCTGCGTTTCCACCCGGCGAAGGCTTCAACTACTCAGACCCTGGTTACAATATTTTGGGCTTGATCGTCGAGGAAGTTTCCGGAATGGGGCTTCACCGGGTCTATCGCGAAATGCTCCTCGAACCTCTGGGAATGAAGCACACTTACCGCCCGTCCCATGAACAGGCGCGCCCGAGCCTTCCCAATCGGGGACCATCTTATCGGTATCTGGGCGACATAGAGTGTACCCTCTTACCGGCGGTGATGACGGCCGACTGGGCAGGAGGCGGATTAATATCAACGGCCGAAGATCTGAACCGTTTCATGAGGGCGTTCGTCCGCAACGAGATCTTTGAGAAGTCGACTACCAGGGAGGAGATGTTCACCTGGGTGGCGTCCGCGCCCTTCCACAACTATGGATTGGGCATATCTCGCGTGCTACTCGACGAGTCGAACAATCCTGATTACATGGGTCTAGGCGAGGTATGGGGACACACCGGCTCCTCGGACAACTTCATGTACTATTGGCCGAGCATGGACACCGTCCTGATCGGTACCTTAAATCAGATAGAATGTGAGTGGGAGCTTTACGACAACGTCGTCCAGGTCATGAAGGTTATC
>JAUVOB010000210.1 GCA_030599405.1 Chloroflexota bacterium
ACACTGGACGCTGTGGAAGCGGGCGACAACGCAGGTTTATTGCTGCGAGGCGTGAACCGGGACGAGGTCGAGCGAGGCCAGGTAATGGCGGCGCCAGGCAGTATTACTCCCCACCGGGAGTTCATGAGCGAGGTGTACGTGTTGCGCAAAGATGAAGGCGGCCGGCACAAGGCGTTCTTCCCCGGCTACCGGCCGCAGTTCTACATCAGGACCATGGATGTAACGGGCGAGATCACCCTCCCAGAAGGGGTGGAGATGGTCATGCCCGGAGACCGTGTTGACTTACAGATAAAATTGATCACCCCGGTGGCCTTAGAAGAAGGCAGCCGCTTTGCTATTCGTGAAGGCGGCCTCACTGTTGGAGCCGGCGTTATCACTAAGATCCTCGATTAATTTCGAGTGTATGGTGACTGACGAATTTCGGTCACTTTACACAGTGGCCATATAGAGGTTTAAATGGCGCAGAGAATACGTATACGACTGAAAGCGTACGATCACCGAGTACTGGACCAGTCGGCCAAAAGAATCGTTGGTACCGCAGAGAGGACAGGGGCGCAGGTCGTAGGACCGGTACCCTTGCCTACTCGAATTGAGCGTTTTACCGTTCGCAGGAGCACCTTTATCGACAAGGACTCACACGAGCATTTTGAAATCCGAACACATAAACGCTTGATTGACGTACTGAATCCAGATTCTAAGACGATCGACACATTGATGAGGCTGAATTTGCCTGCAGGTGTTGACATCGAAATACAAATCTAGGCAGATACGAGATTGAAACTCTGGCTGACTTGCCGAGTCTCAATTTCCAACCGCGTGCGGATGATGCAGCACTCGCCTGGTGGCTGGCAGTCCTAGGAGGTTGTGAATGAAAGGTTTACTAGGCATAAAAGTGGGCATGACCCAGATAATCGACGAGGTCGGTGTTTCGACACCGGTCACCGTTATCCTGGCCGGTCCATGTTACGTAACACAAGTAAAAAACAAAGTCGCTGATGGGTACGATGCCGTTCAGGTTGGCTTTGGTGAGGTCAAAGAGCAGCGTTTGACTGGGGGACAGAAGGGTCACCTAGGATTGCTTAAGGCCAGTAATAAGCATCCGAATCGCAGGAATATAACGGGTGTTCCGCCGGTTCGACATCTGCGAGAGTTTCGTACAGGGCGAGCCTCGGAGTACGAGATAGGCCAGCTGTTGACAGTTCAACAGTTTGAGGCTGGCGACCGGGTTGATATAGCGGGGAAGTCGAAAGGGCGAGGCTTCGCCGGAGTTGTGAAACGCTATGGATTTCGGGGCGGTCCTCGTACCCATGGCCAATCTGATAGGCAGCGAGCGCCCGGATCGATTGGTGCCACTTCAGGTATGAGCCGTGTTATTAAGGGCACGCGCATGCCCGGAAGAATGGGAAATGCACGCATTACCTCCCAAAATTTGGAGGTCGTGCGCATCGATCCCGAACGCCATTTAATCGCAGTCAAAGGATCCGTTCCTGGAGCAAAGGGCGGATTAGTAACCATACGCAACGCAGCGAAGGGATAGTGGAGACAGTTCAATGAGAGTGTCTGTTCTCAATGTAACCGGACGAGAGATAGGTACGGTGGATTTACCGGCTAGTGTATTCGAAGCCAAGGTAAACCGGGACTTGATGCATCAAGCTCTGGTTAGGCAAATGGCCAACGCTCGTCGTGGCACCCATAATACAAAAACCAGAGCTGAAGTTAATAGAACGACAGCCAAGTGGTACCGGCAGAAAGGTACTGGTCGTGCCCGGCATGGTAGTAAGAAAGCGCCGATTTTTGTAGGCGGCGGCGTCGCCCATGGCCCTAAGCCGCGTTCATACCGCAAGGATATGACGCGTAAGATGCGCAGGGCTGCGATTCGTTCAGCTCTATCTGCTAAGGTAGCTAACGGTGATATCGTCTTTCTTGATGAGTTAGTTGTCGATATTCCCAAAACCAAGACCATAGTTAATACGCTAAGCAATCTCACGAGCGGTGAGAGCACCCTTCTCTTGATTGCGAATGCAGACGAAAATATCGAGAAATCGACCCGCAACATCGCTGACGTAAAGGCGTTGCGAGCGAACTATCTGAATATCCGTGACCTTCTTGGTTACCACAAGATAGTCATGTCCCTTGATGCCCTTGAGGTAATCCAGGGCGCGCTCGCTTTAGAAGACAGCACTGCCCTGGTGGTTGATATGACCGGAATTTCTGACGCAGTGGATGAGGAGGAGTAGCCCATGCATTGGAGAGAAATAATCCGGCGACCAGTCATAACAGAAAAAAGCAATTACTTAGCTTCCGAGCACAACCAGTACACGTTTGTGGTCGACTCGCGAGCGAATAAATTGCAGATAAAGGAAGCAATTGAGCTTGCTTGGCCGAATGTATCCGTCGAAAAAGTGAGAGTGTTGAACATGCCAGCCAAGAGGGCTCGACGCTGGCGTCGGATGACAACTAGGAAACCAGGTTACAAGAAGGCTATCGTATCCCTTCTACCAGGTGATTCTATTGATTTATTTGAAGGAGTTATATAAGCAGGGATGATGGTCTTTTCTCGTAATGTAGGGTTGGTTCCTACATACGCCAAGACCTAAACTCCGTCTCTGGAGGAATTATGCCGATTAAGATCTACAAGCCAACATCGCCCGGCCGAAGGGATATGAGTGGCCAAACTTTTGAAGAGATCACGCACGTTGGCGCGTACAGGCCGCTCTCAACTGGAATACGAAAAAGAGCCGGTCGGAATGTGCGAGGGAAGATAACCATCCGGCACCGTGGTGGCGGACACAAACGTCTTTACCGCGAGATTGATTTCAAGCGTGATAAGTTTGAGATACCTGGCAGGGTTGCTTCGATCGAATACGATCCGAATCGCTCTGCACGCATAGCGCTGATCCACTATGTAGATGGTGATAAACGATATATTATTGCGCCCTTGGGTTTGCGGGTTGATGATACTATCGTAAGCAGCTCGTCTGCTGAGATAACGCCAGGCAATACGCTGCCCTTGCGGAACATCCCACAAGGTACATTTATCCATAATATTGAAATGCAGATTGGGCGAGGCGGGCAGATGGTTCGCGCAGCCGGTACTTCAGCGCAGATTCTTATTAAGGAAGATAGAGCCTATGCCACAGTGCGATTGCCATCCGGTGAAGAGCGATTAGTTCAGCAGGATTGCTTAGCGACTGTCGGACAGGTCGGTAATGTGGAACATGGCCATATTAAATTAGGGAAAGCCGGTCGGAAACGACATATGGGCATCCGTCCGACTGTTCGAGGTTCGGCGATGAATCCCAACGACCACCCACACGGTGGCGGCGAAGGGCGTTCACCGATTGGCTTGCCAGGTCCCAAGACGCCTTGGGGCAAGCCAGCTCTGGGTAAGCGAACCCGGCACAACAAATCGACTGATAAATATATCTTCCGTAGAAGAACGAAGAAGCGTCGGTAGGAGACTAGACTATGTCACGTTCGTTAAAAAAAGGTCCATATATTAACCCCAAGCTATTAGCAAAGGTCGAGAAGCTCAACGATGCCGGTGGGCGTCAGGTCATTCGTACCTGGTCTCGATCAAGCACCATATTCCCTCAGATGGTCGGACACACGATCGCCGTGCACGATGGTCGGCGACACGTGCCGATTTACATCACAGAGAATATGGTCGGTCATAAACTTGGTGAATTTGCCCCGACCCGTACGTATCGCGGTCACGTCGGCAGAGCAGAGCGGAAAGGAATATTTTAATCATGGCAGAAGCTTTTGAGGTTAAGGCCGTAGCACGTCATATCCCAATCTCGCCCCAGAAAGTTAGGCTCGTCGTAAACGTGGTTCGAGGAAAGAACGCTGAAAAGGCTCTCGAGCTGCTGCGATTCATGCCGCAGAAGGCGGCCGAGCCTGTATATAAGCTGATTCAATCAGCGGTATCTAACGCCGAGCAGAATTACGGCCTAGAGATAGATGAACTGTTCATTAGCAGCATATTTGCTGACGATGGCCCAAGGCACAGGTTGTCCCCTTACGGAGGTCGATTCGGTGCGCGAGGCCGCTTTAAACCGATTTTACGCCGTTCCTCACATATTACTGTTATTCTAGCGGAACGCGAAGTTACTGAATTTGTAGTTTAAGGAGAAGCGACGTTGGGACGAAAAGTACATCCAATTGGATTTCGACTCAAAATCATTCGGGATTGGAACGCGCGCTGGTACGCTGAAGGTGACCGATACCGGGAGCTCTTGCAAGAGGATTTTGCTATTCGAAGACT
>JAUVOB010000326.1 GCA_030599405.1 Chloroflexota bacterium
GGGCTCCGTGAATTGAAGGGCCACGTTTCCGCATGGGTGGGTTCGCTCTCTTCGCCAAAACAACTCTTTGGGTGGTGCCGGCATGATTACCGAAACTAGACTTCTAGGCGCATCGAAACGACTGGTGACGCGCACAGAGTGAGTCGGATCGATGTAGGCGTAAGGCATTCCAGCAGCGATTGAGTTCAGTTTAAGTTTTCCAGCCGCTAGCTGGTCCGAAAGAAGGACTGAGACTTCCATCAAAGCAACATCGGTGGGCCATTGTATTCCCAACCTCTCATGGCTCATCTGGTCGAAGGTATAATAATCTCCGGGACCTAACACTAACATCGTCCGTGCGCCAGTGCCTTCAAGTTCTACCAGGGTCTTCCTCATCAATTCACCAGCCGTCTCGTGCAGACCGAGCGAAGCCGCGAGATAGCCATTGTTGCGGCCGATCCCTATCAGAACCGGTTCGATCCCGACAGCCTCCAGTAGCTTAAGGGCCGCTTTCAAAGTTTCATCGTCAAGGTAATGGGCATCGTCACCGACGAAAAGAGCTACTTCGCCCTGACCAGTTGGAGCGCCAGGCTCCTCCTCGGCGTACGGATTTCCCCATCGTCGTAGCTTCTCCTGAATGGCGCTCACGCTATCTGGGGCTAGGCCCTTTGCTACTACTTCCTCTCGCATTGCCGCGATGGCTGATGGTAGTGGCTGGTCGGTTACACAGTGAGCTCTGCATGTGCCGCAATCAGCGCAACTATAAAGGACAGTCACGCTCTCCTCGTCCAACTCCAACATGCCTCGGCGGATAGAGGCGATTGTCAAACCCCATCCATGGGGTGACAGCGTCTCTTTACGGGTCACGTGACTGACCGGGCACACATGCCGGCACATCAGGCAGTAACGACAGTTTTCCGTCGCAAGAATCACGTTATCAATCATGTAGACAATCCTTCGCTACTTACATCAGAATCCAAATCCCACCTTACCGGGATTCATGATCCCGTTCGGGTCGATCGCTTTCTTCAAACCAAGGAGGAATGGCCAGGCGTCGCCGTATTGTCTGCGCATAAAACGGCTCAATTTTAGTCCGACGCCGTGGTGCTCGTTTATCATTCCCCCGTTTTCCATGACAGCCGTCATCGCGGTGTTCCATATGCGATTGTGGAGTCTCAATGCCTCTTGGGCATCTTCTGGGGGATTCTCGACGATGAAACGGCAGTAAAGCATAACGCCCCAATGGAACCAGTGGGAGAAGTGGCCGATAAACTTGACATTCCAGTCAGCGTAACCCTCTTCGACGGCCTTTTTCTCTGCCCAGTAGAGGTTCTCGATCTTATCGTACGTGGTGACGGTTTCAGTCGTCCCGTACATCCAAGGCAGCTTCAGGTTCTGGGGCGGGTAATAGAAATCGTACCGGTGTTCCCACCATCCTTCGCCCGGTTCTCGACCCAAGTCCTTACCGCCGAGTTCCGAACAGATCTCCATCGACTTCTGTTCTTGCAGGGCCGCGATATCTGGATCGCCATCGAACCCCATAACCATGTAAGCGCCTTCTAACTCATAACCGTGGATTTTATTAACACGCGTCCGGGTGGAGTCCGGATCATATAAGCGGATGACAAAGGGATCGAACCGGTTTGTCATGATCTGTCGACCTGCTTCAAGGGCCTTACTTAGATCGTCGAAAAGAACAGCCCGAAGTAACCGTTCAGCTGGCAGATAATCAAGCTGCATGGTTGCTTCGGTAATAAAGCCCAACGTCCCCTCTGAACCCAGGAACAACCGGAAGAAATCCGGACCGGAAGCATGTTGTGGAACCGCTGGTGTCCGCATGATTTCACCGGTTGGCAGCACGACTTCCATGCTAAGGACCATGTCTTCCGCTTTACCATATTTCGTGCTTATGGTTCCCGTGCCGCGAGGAGCAAGACAGCCGCCAAGCGTGGCACAGTTCGCCGAGGCCGGATAATGAGGAAGCGTCAAACCTTTCTCATTTACGGCCCATTCCAGTTGCGAAAGGATGATGCCAGCCTCTGCTGTCACCGTGAGGGATTTCTCGTCGATCTCGATAATCTTGTCTAGACGCTTCAAGTCTACGATTATGCCTCCATAGATTGGAAGCGCGCCTCCTTGTGTTCCCGAACCACCTCCCCACGGTATGACTGGAATTCGATATTTGTTGGCAATCTCCAGTAAAGCAGAAATCTCCGCTGCCGACTCCGGATGGACTATATAATCCGGCGTTGCCAGCGATTGGCCTCGATCAAGCCACATCTGGGGCATCCAGGACCAGTCGGCCGAGTAGATGAGCTTGTCTGTCTCCGTTACCGAGATGAAATCGGTACCGACCACTTCCTCAAGTTCACTGCGGACCATCTCATGTTGGATACCTTGTCTCATATGATAATCTTTTCCTCGGTCAGAAGGTGGACTCGTGATGAACAATGGGCTGCCGCGTCCTCGGCCGCAGCCTTGCCTTCAGGGGTACCAAAGGCAGCAACTCGAGCATCATTGTCATCAAACCAGAATTCTGACACAGCGTGATATGGCAATTCCGGATCATCATTTAGAACGACACTCATCCGATAGTGGCGCATACCGGGCAGTTTCTTACCCAATTGTGGGTGCTCTTCTGAAGCCCAATTGCGGAACTCGACGAGAGTAAGCGTCTCTTTTCGTTTCAGCAACGATACAACTTTCAACATCTTCATTGCTCCATATTGCGAGCCGGTCATCACCGGCATTACGTCTGATTCATTCGTCTGATTCGTTCAATTCCTCTAGTGCTCGCAGCACTTTTTCCGGGGTCATTGGAAGTTCGGTAATGCGAACACCAACGGCGTTGTAGACCGCATTGACAATGGCCGGAATTGGCGGATTGGCCGTCATCTCTCCGACACCTTTCACTCCATAAGGACCGGTCGAGGAGGGCATCTCCAGGACGACGCTGTCGATCTCCGGCAACTCCGTAGGTCCGGGAATAACGTAGTCACTGAACCCTCCAGGACTATGGTCGATGGCGGGATAATAGGGGGCTGTCGTCTCATAGAGAGCGTGTGACATGCCCATGAAGGAACCACCAGTAATTTGGCCTTTCACCAAGGCAGGATTGACCTGGCGACCAACTTCGTA
>JAUVOB010000331.1 GCA_030599405.1 Chloroflexota bacterium
AGCGGCAGCGGTAGCGGCCGGTTCTTGATACTGTTTACCAATCAGCACCTCGATTAGGATGATGAGGGATCACCACTGTATCCACGACACCCGCATGGTCCGAAGGCCATAGTCCACTGGCGGTCATATCCCCAGGCTCGTCACCGATGAGTCCAGCGGTAACGATATTGCGGTGACGAGCCACCTTGCGAATTGGTTCCCCACCAGAGTTAGTAGGAATTGACGTCTTATCGTCAATGTCGACAACAATCTGCGAGGTTAGCTCGCCAAGAAACCGCAACATAACAACGTGCATAGAACCTCCTTCTCCGAAACAGTCTCAATTTGAAAATAATCGATCGACTCTTGTCACGGACCACCAAGTCCGGTTTTTTACTCCGGAAGAGCCTAGGTTGATAAGCTGCCGGCGACTATCATGTCACCGGTCGATAGTATCCATAGTGTACAGTTAGCCGTGTGCGAATATGTGTCAGATCTGTGCGATTTTATGCGATCTTGTGCGCGCCTCGGTCACAAGTATCTAGACTGGAGAAATTATGGGAGAATGGGAGTTGTTGAAGTACTAATTTGATTGGCGGGGAAATGGACATCACGTAGAATTACCCTAAAGCATCGCAGAAGCTTGTTTACAAGGTAGATGGGTCAGGAGAAGCCATACAATGAAGAAGCTCATCCTCTACACAGCAGGTATCACCGTACTCGTTCTGGCATCGGTCGCCGCCCTGATATACAAGTGGACCATTACCCCATATGGCCGGTTGCACCCGGTGATGGGGGTAATCAATCGTCTTCTAAACCTGGTATCGACCTACGGTTTATTCGACCGGAATAACCTCCCCCAGGTTCGTCAAATGATGAGCATGGTCAGACCGAGAATACCGGTTGCCGGGGTAATCGATCAGTCAATCGATGGGCCTGGCGGATCGATCCCGATTCGAATCTACGTACCAGACGGGAAAGGTCCCTTCCCAGTTATTGTATTTTTCCATGGCGGTGGGTTTTCGATTGGTAGCATCGAATCCCACGAGAACGTAACCCGGAGTATAGCCAAGAAATCGTCCTCATTAGTTGTCTCCGTCGGCTACCGGTTGGCTCCCGAAAACCCCTTTCCCGCCGCCTTTGATGATGCTTATGCGGCCGTACAGTGGGCACAGGCAAATGCATCGGAATTCAACGGCGATCCAACCCGGCTAGGCGTTGCCGGAGATAGCGCCGGTGGCAATCTAGCCGCCGCTGTATCTTTGAAAGCCAGGGACGAAGAGGGCCCTTCCATCGGACTGCAGGTCTTGCTCTATCCTACCACCGTCTTGACAGATATGGACTTCCCCTCGCGCCGGAATTTCAGCGGCTACGTACTAACTGAGGAGTCTGGCAAGCACGTCTTGGATCATTATCTGCCGGACATAACTATCCGGTCCGATCCCTACGCCTCTCCCCTGCTGGCGGAGGATCACAGCCGGCTTCCGCCAGCATATGTGATGACAGCCGCCTTCGATCCATTGCTCGACGAAGGCCTGTTGTATGCTGAGCAACTGAGGGCAGCCGGGGTGCCTGTGACCTATCGCAACTATGAAGGGATGCTCCATGGCTTCCTGTCTTTCGATGATATCGTTTCGATTTTCCCACCACTTGCCCGGCTGCTTAAGGAACCGGACTACGTTTATTCTGATGTCGCCGACGCTGTCGGCCACTGGTTATAGAATCTAGGCCAAGGAGATGCTCACCGGCCGGTAGCGTCGATGCTACGATCGCGAACCTCCCGGGTTTTAGGTTCGACCATTCCCGAAGTTACTGAGAAAGCGAACCCCGGTCAAACGCTCCGAGATGTCCCACAACCTGGCGGCGACATCCCGGTCGTGCGATCGGATGTTTGATTCGACCCTTTTGGGATAGCCCCGGGCCTGCATAAAGCCACCCGGCCCATAGTAAGCACCTCCCTCTACAACTTCAGCGGTAGCGGCGTAGAGGGTTGGAAGTGCGCCCGTTTCACTGCCCTGACCAATGACAGGATTGCAGGCCCGTAAAAAGGCGCTGTGTGATTGTAGATTCGTAGCGGTCCAACCGGGATGCGTCGCGGCCGAAATGGCGTCGAGACCCGATGCCTCGAATCTGCGTTGAAGCTCATAGGTGAACAGGAGGTTGGCGATTTTGCTCTGTCCATAGGCGGACCACCTGTTATATGACTTTCTTGCGTTGAGATCGTCGAAATTAATCCGTCCAATCATTTCAGCGACGCTGCTAACATTGACGACGCGTGCCCCCTGCGTATCCTTTATGCGCTCGATCAACAAACCAGTCAAGGCAAAATGCCCCAGGTGGTTGGTGCCAAATTGCATCTCGAAGCCGTCGGCCGTTTCCAGCCTTTCCGCCAAGGCCATCACGCCAGCGTTGTTAATCAGAATATCTAACCGGTCATAGCGCTCCTTGAATAATTCGGAAAAGCTGCAGGCGGAAGCGAGATCAGCCAGGTCTAACGGCATCAATCTCACAGTCCCCGGTGGATCTTCCATCCGAATTTGCTCCGCGGCCTGACGTCCCTTCTCTAGATTGCGGCAGGCTAATACAGTTTCGGCGCCGGCTCCTGCCAAAGCTCGGGCGGTCTCATATCCGATACCGCTGTTGGCCCCGGTAACGATTACGACCTTTCCCGTCAAATCGTTGATATCTTCTTTGGTCCATTTTCCATCAGCTGCCATTCGTTATCCTGATTTCTTGATCGCCTTAATCGAATCTGACTGCGTGTTCATCCTGAATTATTCGGGATTCTGATAGATTGTCGAGAACCTTTCTATGATAGAAAACTCGCCTTTGTTAGTTCTACTGATCCCTGCTGGACCATTACTTAATATCCAGGGAGTCATGGTTCGCATAAGGGCTATTTCGCCATCCCGACTGAAGTTAGATCGTTTCAGTTGCTATGTCGTGTGACTCCTTCGCTAAAACAACGAGAAAGCTTCTTGACAATTTTATGGAATTCAACTATATTGAATTCAATATAGTAATTTTATTATGGATAAACGGGATCACGGAAAGCGAAGAAGGCATCACCACCACGGTGGAAAGGATTTCTGGCATGCC
>JAUVOB010000447.1 GCA_030599405.1 Chloroflexota bacterium
ATCGGCGGGGCCATCGCCTCGTTGCAGCAAAAACTACAGCCCGACGACGATCTCAGACAGCTCATCGTGCGGCAGAAGCCACAATCAACCAAACTTACTGTTCGAGGTATAGCAGGTCTTCATACTGTGATGGCTGGTTGCTGTAACCCGATACCTCCCGAGCCGATCATGGGCTATATCACTCGCGGCCGTGGTGTTACGATCCATACAATGGATTGCAAGCAACTGTTGGCAACGGGTGAACCTGAACGCTGGATCGAAGTTGAATGGGGTCTTGAAGAGGATACTTATCCGATACCGATCGTTATTAAGGCCTATCGGCGACCGGGGTTGATGGATGAGATCGCCAACATCTTAAACGGCGCAAGAATTAACTTAGCGAAAACAAAGACGGTGACTGCGGACAGTATTACGTCGATTTATATGGTCGCAGATGTGATTAGCCTTGAACAGCTTAACTGGATCTTGGGCAAATTCGAGCGTTTAAGCAACGTGATAGAAGCGCGACGCCAGCGATGGGCTGATTAAGAACCTGATGGCATACAAAATCCAGACTTTCTAATTGAACAAAGACTATCCAGTCAAATAGCCGCTATGGCGGATCGAATATACGGCGCCGGTCGGAAATAGTTGGCTTTCAATCAGATGTAGTGCCTTGACATCGATGCGTCCTTTTACCAGAATATCTCCCCAAGGAAGCCGTGCCTCAACAACCTTATTCATATCTTTGACCCGTCCGAGCGTCAGATGCGGATGGTATTTACGTCCCTCTTCCTCCCATCCAAACGGTATTAACATCTGCTCAACCGCTCGATGCAACAAGCTGAGCCGGTCGCTATCTCCAACCATTCCAACCCATACAACCCGAGGTCGTCGAGGGTTGGGGAAGCAGCCAAGCGCATCGAGGTCGAGGGAAAATGGGGCACATCGAGCGGCCACATCTTCTAGTCCATCGTAAAGAGCGGGTAATTTATCGTGGTCGACATTTCCAAGGAAACGCAGGGTCAGATGGATATTCGATGCCTTGACCCACCGAACTCCACCGTGGGTAAGCTTATTCGCCAGAATTCCTCTGGCATTTTCTAGGGATTCTCCAACTTCGTCGGGTACCTCGATGGCGATAAATGCCCGGATCTCACTCATGAAATCAATGTTATTTCGACCAGACAGCGAGTATAGATTCACGCAAAATGGATAGGAGCTGATCGAGTTCTTCCTCACTAATAATGAGTGGTGGAGCAAACAGAAGGCTCTCGCCTTTGATCCTCGATATCAGACCACGCTCTTGGCATTCGCGAAGGATGGCTCCGGCGATATTTGCCGATGCTTTGGTCTCTCTGTCAGCAACAAATTCTATCGCGCACATCAGGCCCAAGCCTCGCACATTGCCCACGCATTCAATGTCTTTGAGATGATGGAGACCTAATAATAGTCTCTCACCCATCTTCTTGGCTCTCTCGGCCACGTTCTCTCGCTCAAGAATATCGATGTTCGCCAACGCTACTGCGCAGCAAGTAGCATGTCCTGAGTATGTGTAAGCATGCATCCACCTTTCACCAGGAGGCGCTGTCATTATTGCTTCACGGATTTTATCTGAGATTTGTATACCACCAAGCGGCAGATAACCACTAGTAATTCCCTTGGCAAAAGACATGATGTCCGGCTCGATCCCCCAGTGGTGCAGGGCAAACCATTTACCAGTTCTACCGAATACTGTGATCACTTCATCTGCGATGAGCAAGACATCATACTTGTCACAGATAACACGAATGGCAAGGAAATAATCATCTGGAGGAACTATCACACCGCCGGCACCCTGCACTGGCTCTGCGATGAATGCGGCCACGGTATCTGGGTCCTCGCGAAGAATCGCTTCCTCTAATGCGCGTGCGGCAGCTTCTCCAATGGTCTCGTTCGCCAGGACGTCCCCTTCGTAACGGTATGGATA
>JAUVOB010000203.1 GCA_030599405.1 Chloroflexota bacterium
AGACTAACGCATATTATGTCAATAAATCTATCGATATCGCATTTCATCCCAAATGAGATCTAGCGATAATCTCGCTTACGGGTGACTGTACTCGCTCTGGTAATCGAATACGCACTTGCACTGGCGGCAAATAGTTACCGGTTGATTTTAGCGCATGTGATCAGGGTCGAAAAATAAATGCTTGACGATGTCAATTCTTGAATAAATCCAACCTGCTAGATGTCGATCATTTCTATTTCGAATCCACCACCGTTTTTGCCCACAGAAGGACGGGAAATTCTAAGAGTAGTTGTCGAAGGACAATCACTACTTTTCTGGCTCCTCGTCCAATATTGGCCATTTTGACCTGGAATATACCTCCCCAAAGGCTAGAGAGTGACTAACCTTCGAAGGCCATTTTGCACTCAGGTGTAGGATCTTAGAATGTCCCTAAGGGCTTCGGGCGACGGTCTCAGCTTGTCCTCAGGCAACATTGCCAGAGGTGTATCAACCAGATCCAGGATCTCGGTCAAAGACGGTCGCTCCTGATTGACATAGATCAGACCGGTAACGAATTCGCCTTCCTGGCGAGCTTTCTCCAGACGGCTTATGGCACTCAGACGGTCAGATGGATCGTATTCATCATCCAGCTTTTGAAGCAAAATATGCGACCCGTCGTGAAAATCTACTGACCTCGTCTCCCCAGGATTGAACTCCTCAATGGCGATCTCTTCTCGCACCGGTACATAGTGAATGTCATGCAACGATTCCGCGTTTTCTTTGCCCCAGCGGTAGCTCTTTGTAGAACTATCCGAATTGTTGAAAGTTACACAAGGGCTAATGATGTCCAGGACGGCCGTTCCACGGTGACTGAGCGCCGCCTTTAGTAGTTCTCGAACTTGTTGCGGATCACCAGAAAATGAACGGGCAACAAAACCACAGCCCGAAATAATGGCCTCCATGCAGAGGTCTCCGGGCGGAAATTCGTTGCGACCCGCGTATTTGAGCTCCTGTCCTAGATCCGCCGTAGCCGAAAATTGGCCTTTAGTAAGGCCGTAGACGCCGTTGTTTTCTATGATGTACACCATCCGCAGATTTCGGCGTAGTAAATGCTTAAACTGGCCCATCCCTATGCTGGCTGTATCGCCGTCACCGCTTACGCCAATCGCAGCCAGATGGTGGTTCGCCACAAGTGCCCCTGTGCCTAACGAGGGCATCCTTCCATGTAGCGAGTTAAATCCATGGGAGCGACCAAAGAAGTAGGCTGCTGACTTGCTAGAGCAGCCTATGCCGCTCAGGCGGATTATCTCATGGGGCTTCAGGCTCAGCTCGAAGGCGACGGAGATTATCTGGCTGGTGACTGAGTCGTGACCACAGCCCTTGCATAAGGTTGACGGCAAATCCCGGTAATCGGAATAAGTCAATCCAATCTCGTTGGTATGTGGACCTCGCTTAGAACTCATGCTGGCGACCTTTCCTCCTGAACCTGAGTAACGATCCAATCGGCCGTCGCTGGTAGACCGTCAATGCGGGCAATCGAACCGATTCTCCCGGCCAACTCTGGAAATTCCATTGACAATAGCTTGTGCATTTGACCATCTCTATTCAGCTCAATGACAAATAGCTGATCGTAGCCTTCGATAAATGCACGCACGCTCTCAGCAAAAGGTAAAGCACGAATCCTCATAAAGCCCGTAGATACGGATTGTTCGGCAAGCAAAACCCGGGCCTCTTCCACTGCCGGAAGAGTAGAACCATAGGCGATGACGCCTACCCGGGCTCGGTCAGGTTCGTCAAACATGGGATTTGGTACCATGCCTCTTACCGTCTCGAACTTTCGGCTAAGCCTCTCCATGTTTTCTTCCCAATCTGTAGGCCTTTCACTGTATAAGCCATGTTGATTATGCCCGGTTCCTCGCCCAAGATATGCGGCAAGGGGGTGTTTGTTGCCGGGCAAAGTTCGATAGGGGATGCCGTCTCCATCTATATCGAGGAACCGCGAAAAGCCAGCTTCCTCAATCTCCACCTCCGTCAGCACCTTCCCTCTGCTCATCGGTAGCTCCGGGTATTCAAAAGGATCGGACATCCAGGTATTCATACCCAGGTCCACGTCACTCATGACAAATACCGGTGTCTGGAGTTGTTCAGCCAGGTCAAACGCCTTGTATCCAAACTCAAAGCATTCGGCTACCGTTGCCGGGAATAACAAGATATTCATCGAATCGCCGTGGCCCAGAAAATACGTTGACATAACGTCCCCCTGGGCTGTTCGGGTAGGCAAGCCGGTACTAGGTCCTATGCGCTGGACGTCCCAAATTACCGCAGGTATCTCGGCGAAATAACCCAGACTGGCAAATTCGGTCATGAGGGAAATTCCTGGTCCAGAAGTCGCCGTCATTGCTCTTGCGCCTGACCATCCTGCACCGATTACCATGCCGATGGCTGAAAGTTCATCTTCAGCCTGAATGACAGCATATGTGGCCTTCCCTGTTTCTGGATCAGTGCGTAGCTTAGGTAACAGATCAATGAGTGCGTCGATAAGGCTGGTGGACGGAGTGATCGGATACCAGGATGCCAGAGAAACGCCGCCGAAAATCGCGCCCAAGGCGGCCGCCTCGTTACCCGTGATCAGCATCTTGTTATTGGTTAAACCGAGCGGACTGGCTACGTATGGATCATCTTTCTCGCTGTTATTTGCCATCCACTCAAACGCGTCCTTAACCGTCGCTGAGTTTTTCTCGAACATGCCTTGGCGACCCGTAAATTGATGGCCCAGAGCTTGTTCGATGGTCTCTAATTCAATCCCCAGCAGTTGCGAAAGAGCACCTACATAGACCATGTTAGCCAGGTAATCCCGATTTCTGCCTCGGGCCCCAGCGTCGCGAAGCAGATCGTCGACTGGAATCGTATAAGTTGTCACATCTTCGCGTTCAGGAGAATCCGACCATTCTTCTGGTCGAAGGCACGCACCACCGGGGGGAAGGGCAGCGAGGTCATCCGCGATTGTCCTTCTATTGAAAGCCACCAATACCTCGGCATTCCCGCGGCGCGCTTCAAAACCTTGGCTGCTTAGTCGAATGTAGTACCAGGTCGGCAGTCCCTGGATGTTTGAGGGGAAGATGTTCTTACTGCTTACAGGGATGCCCATTGAGAAGAGGGCACGCAGTAAGATTAGGTTTGCGGTTTGGCTGCCGGTGCCGTTGGTCGAGGCAATGACAATCGAGAAGTTATTGACCATCGTCTGTGGATGATGAGCTGGGCTATGGTTCCGGCTCAGCCGTTACGTCCCATAAATCGGCGTTTCGATAAAGCTGGTCAAGATCGCCTGATCCAGATTTTGCCCTGGCCTCGCTAACCTGATCCATTAAACCTTCACTATAAGTTGGTATTCGAACGTCCCGGAAGACGCCAACTGGAACCGGATGCTCCATCCTGCTAAGGGAATAGGCTAGGCATGATGACTCCGCGTGGGTGTTGTGAACGATCAGGTCTTCCTCTTGTGTTCCATTGCCTAGCTTGACGATCTCAGGCATAAAACCGCTGCGTAATACAATACCCATTTCATTTTCTTTGCCAAAGGTCAAAGGTTTTCCGTGTTCCAGATAGAGAATGTTCTGGCTACGGGTTGACCGGTGGCTTAACTCTGTCCACTCCTGTGGGTTGAAAATGATGCAGTTTTGGTATACCTCAACAAAGGATGTGCCCTTGTGATTGGCCGCAGCTTCAAGCGTACTAGCTAAGTGCTTCACGGTTGAATCCATTGTGCGAGCTACGAAAGTTGCTTCTGCACTAAGGGCCAGAGATAGGGGATTGATAGGTTGCTCCAGGGAACCCATCGGCGATGACTTTGTCTTGGTACCCCTGCGTGATGTAGGTGAATACTGGCCTTTCGTTAATCCGTAGATGCGATTATTAAACAGGATTATGTTAATATCCATATTGCGACGACAGGCATGTAATAAGTGATTTCCGCCAATTGAGAGCCCGTCTCCGTCGCCCGTGATGACCCACACGCTAAGATCGGGATTCGAGATGGCTAATCCTGAAGCCAAAGTCGGCGCCCTTCCGTGAATGCTATGGATGCCATAGGTATTCATGTAATAGGGGAAACGGCTCGAACACCCAATACCTGATATGAAGACAATATTCTCCTTCGGGATACCCAAATTGGGCATAATCCTTTGCATCTGAGCCAGGATAGCGTAGTCGCCGCAGCCAGGGCACCAGCGAACATCCTGGTTCGACATGAAATCCTTTCGGGTCAAAGTTGGCTTATCAATTGCAATAGTGTCCATGGTCTAACTCCATATTTAGAGAAGTTGGAATGATAAAACTGTTTCCTAGCTGGATGTTCCAGCTTCGAGCAAGCTCTCGATTTTCGCTTTGATTTCCCTAATGGTGAATGGACGAGCT
>JAUVOB010000085.1 GCA_030599405.1 Chloroflexota bacterium
AAGAAGGGTTTTGAGCTTCGCCGGGCCGATTCCCTTTACTAGGTTGAAACCCAGCCAATACTTGAGATATGGATCAACTACCGTGGACATGAAGACGAGGATAAGACGTAGGCAGTACCGTGTCAAGTAATGAGTTCAAGTGGACCCATTGAGACAGCAGAAGATCGCCTACTATCTAGCAGATCAGGGGATTAAACCCGGCATCAATCTTACGGTTACTACACCAGACTCAAAATCAATATCGCGTATCACCTCGCTGATATCCGGCAATAGGATTTCAGCATCAGAGGCCTTGACAACGAACACGTTGTTCGCCTTCGTTTCTAATACCTCGCTTATATCACCGAGGTATTCCTGATCTTCTGTATAAACCTTCAACCCGATGAGCTGGTAAAGGTAATATTCTCCATCCTGTAATGGTAGTCCCTCTGATTCAGGAATTTGCACTAACTGAGATCGGAGCAGATTTGCTGAATTACGATCGTCACAGCCAGCTAGCTTAAGCAAAGCCCATGACTTATGAAAACGAATACTCTCAACCTTTTTGAGAATGGGATTAGCGTGCCCGATGTAAACCTCATCTAGCCAGGTGAAGCGTTCCGGCAACTCTGATATGACATCGACTCGCATTTCCCCTTGAACCCCGTGCGGTTTCAAGATTCGTCCGATTACCAAAAAACGAGGCTCGGTTGATTTGTTTACCGAGCCCCGTTGCCTATCGACGGGTTTTGAATTTAGATTGTCGTTAGTCAAAGATAGTTTTCTCTTACAGGTCTATACAATCTCTAAGGATATGCGTTTTCCCATTCTCGTTGCGAGTACCTGAAGCAACATGCGGATACTGTTTACGACAACACCACCTTTGCCAATTACCCGCCCCATATCGGAGCTGGCAACACTTACCTCCAGGTAGATCGTTGAGCGTTCTTCGTACTCGTAGACTGAGACCTGATCAGGATCGTCTACAATGGACTTAACTATATATTCGACGAATTCTTCGCACTCTGACACCTTATTCAAGTGTCTACTCCTCTTCTTCCAGCTCAACCGCTGTCTCAACATCTGAGACAACGACTGTTTCCTCGATTGGCAATTCCTGATCGGTTGCCGGCGTCACGCCGGCATACTCGGCCACTAACAGCTCACGTGCTTCTCCCTGTCGCATGCGCGTCAGTCTGTCCATCGTACCCTGTTTTGATAGCAATCTTTCAACGGCATCGGATGGTTGGGCGCCTACGCTGAGCCAATACAGCGCTCGATCCTCATTAATGAGATACTCAAGCGGTTCGGTTCGCGGGTTGTAGTGACCAATTCGTTCGACAATTCGACCATCACGTTTGAACTTCGCATCTGTCACAACAATCCGATAACTTGGTTGTTTTTTTGCTCCAGTGCGACTTAAACGAATTCGTAGCATATTCTAGTCCTCTCCATAACTTCTAGATCAATCAATTATCGATTCAAACAATATTACATGCGACCGCCAAATAAGCTGGCTAAGTTGCGTTTCCGGCCCCCCCGCCCAAGTTGTTTCATCATTCGCTGCATCTGCCGGAATTGACGCAGTAATGCGTTGACGTCCTGTACCTGTGTGCCTGAGCCGGCAGCTATTCGCCGCTTCCTACTGGCCTTAATGATCTTAGGGCTGTGACGTTCTCTTGGTGTCATCGAGCGTATGATCGCCTCAATCCGCTTTAACTCACCCTCTGCTCCGCTAAGGTCGACGTCACCTGCGATCTTGCCTACGCCGGGTATCATATCAAGGAGCTGTCCCATAGGTCCCATTTTCTTCAATTGCTGCATCTGTCCGAGAAAATCCTCTAAATCGAATTTGCCAGACAGCAATCTGCGACCTGCCGCTTCCGCCTCTTCCTGATCCATCTCGGTTTGAGCTTTCTCAATTAATGTAAGTACATCGCCCATTCCCAAGATGCGATCAGCCATCCGATCGGGATGGAATAGCTCAAGATCTGTTAATTTTTCTCCGGTGGCAAGAAACTTCAAGGGCACGCCGGTGACTTCGCGCATAGAAATCGCCGCACCGCCTCGGGCGTCACCGTCAATCTTGGTCATTATGAGACCGGTTAGATTAACCGCCTGGTCGAAATCTGACGCAACGCGTACTGCTTCTTGCCCGGTCATCGCATCGGCAACCAGGATTGTTTCAATTGGATTAACCGCAGACTTAATAGCCCTGAGTTCGTCCATCTTCATCTCATCGATGTTTAGCCGGCCCGCTGTATCTAGAATCACAACCGTGGCGCCAGTTTCGACAGCTCTCCTTACGGCATGAGATGCGACATCGACAGGATCAACCTCGTTACCTTCCTGAAATACCGGAATCTCAATCTGGCGTCCCAACGTCTCAAGCTGGTCGATCGCTGCTGGTCTGTAGACATCGGCTGCCACCAAGAGAGGTCTTCTCCCCTCCTTCCGTAAGCGGATAGATAGTTTGGCTGCCGTTGTGGTCTTTCCGGATCCCTGCAAGCCAACTAGCATTATGACAGCAGGAGATTGCATACCAAGATTAAGTCTGCCGGGTTCACCAAGCGTATTGATAAGCTCATCACGAACGATCTTTACGACTTGCTGACCAGGAGTGAGGCTTTGCATGACCTCGTGTCCAACTGCTCGTTCGCGAACTCTGGCTACGAAGTTTTTGACTACCTTGTAATTAACATCGGCCTCAAGTAGGGCCAGTCGCACTTCTCGCATAGCCACATCGACGTCAGCTTCGGTGAGTTTTCCTCTCCGACGCAGTCCGTCAAATGTTGCCTGAAGGCGATTTCCGAGTGACTCAAACACAGATATCTACTCATGAACAGACCCGCCATGGCTTGCTAATACTTTCACTCAGCAGAAGCAAGACCTGCCGGGTCTCGTTACCATATTTCCCGTAAACTCATTGATTCTAGCTTAGCCGACTAGGGGAGTCAAGCACCTCCTACAACTCTATGAACAGCATCGACCATCTTCATGCGCTTTCAGATACCTTCGCAACTGCCTTGCGCAATAAGGATGCACGGGAAGTGTCCTCCCAAGGCGCCTCAATATCATCCCGTCCAAAGTGTCCATAGGTCGCAGTTGGTTGGTAGAGCGGCCTGCGTAATCCAAGGTCTCGAATAATCGCGCCAGGCCTTAGATCAAAATTATCTTCGATTATGTCAACAAGAATCTCGTCAGAATAATCGCTTGTACCGAATGTTTCAACGTTTATGGACAGAGGATCGGCAACTCCAATAGCGTAGGCCAGCTGGACTTCACATCGATTCGCCAAGTTCGCGGCCACGAGGTTTTTCGCCACCCATCTGGCAGCATAAGCTGCGCTTCGATCGACCTTGGTACAGTCCTTACCGCTGAACGCTCCCCCACCGTGTCGACCCATGCCTCCATACGTGTCGACGATGATTTTCCGGCCGGTTAGACCAGCATCACCCATAGGTCCACCAATTACGAATCGACCAGTGGGATTAACAAAAATCCGCAGCTCATCGTCAACCATATCCCGTGGAAGAACCGGCATTATCACTTGATCGATTATCCCCTGCCTAATTTCCTCATTGCTTACGTCTGGTTCATGTTGTGTGCTTACTAATACGGTATGTACGCGTTTTGGTCTACCGAAACCATATTCCACCGTAACTTGCGCTTTGCCGTCAGGACGGACCCAGGGCAGTATGTTGGCTTTTCTTACCTTGGCTAACTGGCGAGTTAGCTTATGGGCCAGGTCTATCGGCATCGGCATCAGGTTTTCCGTTTCATCACAGGCAAACCCAAACATCATTCCCTGGTCACCAGCACCAACCGCCGCGATTTCGGCTTCATCATCGCCGTTTTTCCTATACTCCATGGCTACATCAACACCTTGAGCGATATCCGGACTTTGGCTGGCAATAGCTACCTGTACACCACAGGTTCGTCCGTCAAATCCCTTTGCGCTGTCATCATAGCCAATGTTCAATACAACCTGGCGTACAAGTTCGTCATAGTTGATTGAAGCCGTCGTCGTAATCTCACCTAGCAACATGACGAAGCCGGTCTTTACGGCAGCCTCACAAGCGACACGCGCCATTGAGTCCTGCTTTAGGATCGCGTCCAAGACAGCGTCGCTAATCTGATCGCACATCTTATCAGGATGGCCCTCAGTCACGGACTCGGACGTAAACAGTAGTTTTGGTGAATTCACGAATGTACTACCCATGAAAATATCCTCCAGAATCATTAAATCTATTGTGAATCTTGGCCTCAGAATGGAAGCCAGCATCTCACAAAAAAAAAGCCCCTTGAACTGGTCAAGAGGCTCGCACAATACAGACGTTTCCTCTTATCATCCAGCTGCTGCTGCCGGAGTTAGCACCTTCCCGCTCTATCGGGGGGTTGCTGCAGTTTCATAGGGCCGGTCCCTCCACTGCTCTGGATAAGGATTTATTGTAAAGTTTCGCTTAAAGCTCGGCTAAGTATACCGGTTCCGGTGGCCTTGTCAAACAGGAGGAACTCACCTTAGCCGAAAGATTATCGGTAGAAATTGTGACAACTAATCGGATTATTCCCACTTTTCGGGCGGCTCAGGCATGCCCAGTATATGATAGCCCGCATCGACGTGGACCACCTCACCGGTTATGCCACTTCCAAGATCACTGCAAAGCCAGACGGCCGTACGCCCCACCTCATCTTGATCTACGTTTCGTCTCAAGGGGTTACGTTCTTCCGTATAACGGAGCATCTTTCGGAACCCAGCGATTCCCGCCGCGGAAAGAGTCTTGATCGGTCCGGCGGATATGGCGTTTACCCGGATTCCATCCGGACCTAGATCCGCCGCCAAGTACCTTACGCTTGCTTCAAGCGCAGCCTTGGCAACTCCCATCACGTTGTAGTGCGGTACAGCTTTCTCCGCTCCATAGTAGGTCATGGTCAAGACGCTTCCACCGTCTGACATCAGGCCAATAGCTTGGCGTGTCAAAGCAACCAGGCTGTAAGCACTGATATCCAAAGCCATCGAGAATCCATCCCTACTAGTATGAACAAACCTACCGGTGAGGTCTTCTTGCTTCGCGAAAGCAACAGAATGCACCAGTATGTCAATTGATCCGAAATGCGCAGCTGCCTTATCAAAGACATTCGTAATGTCCTCATCTTTTGTCACATCTGCCATCTCTACGAAAGATACACCTATTTGCTCGGCGAGCGGCATTACCCTTCTTTCTAACTGCGGGATGCCATAGCTGAAACCTATTTCCGCTCCCTGTTCATGGAATGCCTTTGCGATGCCCCATGCAATCGACCTCTTGTTTGCTATTCCAAATATTAGTGCCTTTTTTCCTTCCAAAAGCTTCATGCTCGATACTCTCCAATGAGGGGAATGTTTTTACTGTGGGTTACTAAATGGTTTGGGGTAATGAACGCCTATGATAGGCGTTCGACAACAGTGTATAGGCTGCTACACAAATACGCCGCAATGTTACTCGCCGATCTTCGCTAATTCCGATGCGCGCTTTAAAACGGAGTAGACAAATATAGCGATAAGGACAGTGGCTATTGCCAGGGCAAAGATGTCATAAACAGAGACGGTTCCGAACCAGAGCTCAATGGTTGGGTTTGCCCATATAAGAAAGATAACGTTAAGGATAATGGCAATCGCACGAATCTCAGTAGGTCCGAATTTTCCATAGGAAATCTTAAAAACTCCGGTTACGTAGATATTGACGTAGACGTAGACCGTCAGCAACAAATAGCCGATAAGAGCCATGCTGGCTACTTCGAAAGAAACAAAGGGGGATAACCCTAGGCCTACAAAGATGAGCAACTGGCTAAAAGCATCCACTGTATGGTCGACGAAGAATCCATATTTGGGTCGCTCGATCTTCCGATATCGAGCCAATGAACCATCTAGACTGTCGCCATACCAGTTGATCACAAATCCGAGACTTGCTAACCAGAGAAATCCGTGGTTTACGTTTGTAAGAACATACCCGGCGAATATGACCACCGATCCGAAGATGCCGATTATGGTCAAGATATCCGGATTCATCCAAGATGGCATGTGAACACAAAGCCATTGAAGTGCTGGTCGCTCCAATGGGCCTAGGAGGATGTCGTTGACCCGTGTGTGTTTGTTTGACTTTGACTTTGACATTGTACCAGCCTCGGGGCTAAGGTAGGTGATCTTGAACTTCCGGCCAAACAGGATAATACATCGACCACTGGCTGGGAGCTAGTCGGATGAATTCTTCCGCGATTCTAAGCACTTTCTCGGCGTTAAGGACTAACTCGGTACCCCGGTCATCAGACCTCTCCATTATAACCGGATCAGAGTGAACTACCTCATATCGACCATCTGGCTTCATGATTACAGCGACCACAATGATGGGAACATCGGTTTTTAAGGCTAGCAATATATGATGCAGAGGAAGGGATGCTGGACGTCCAAAAAATCTGATCAGATGCTTTGATCCCTCGATCGGCCGGTCGATAGCAGTTAAGACGATACCACCTTCGTTAAG